>JAZLFL010000031.1:0-3626 GCA_045615825.1 Lachnospiraceae bacterium | reverse complement strand
TGTAGAAGGTCCAGAAATTGAGACTGATTACTATAACTTTGTGGCACTTAATATTCCTGCAGACCATCCAGCCAAGGATGAGCAGGATACATTCTATATCAATGGTGAGTACCTTCTTCGTACACAGACATCTGGTACACAGGTACATGTTATGGAGAAGGGTAAGCTTCCTATCAGAATGATTGCTCCAGGAAGAGTATTCCGTTCAGATGAGGTTGATGCAACTCATTCACCTTCATTCCACCAGATTGAGGGACTTGTAGTTGATAAGCATATTACCTTTGCCGATCTTAAGGGAACACTGGCTGAGTTCGCTAAGGAGCTTTATGGTGAGGATATTAAGGTACGTTTCCGTCCTCATCACTTCAACTTCACAGAGCCATCAGCAGAGATGGATGTAAGCTGCTTCAAGTGTGGCGGTAGCGGATGCCGTTTCTGTAAGGGTACAGGCTGGATAGAGATTTTAGGTTGTGGTATGGTTCATCCTAACGTTCTTAGAATGAGCAATATTGATCCAGAAGAGTATACAGGATTTGCTTTCGGTGTTGGTCTTGAGCGTATCGCACTTCTTAAGTACGAGATAGACGACATGAGACTTTTATATGAGAACGATGTAAGATTCCTTAATCAGTTCTAAGTAAAAGTGAAGGCAACTAAGTAATAGACTTTTTGAAATAATAGATAGGTCCCAGTTGGATCTAGGAATGGAGAATATATAAATGAACACAGCATTAAGTTGGATTAAAGCATATGTACCAGAGCTTGATTGTACACCTCAGGAATATCTTGATGAGTTAACTCTTTCGGGTACTAAAGTTGAATACTTCAATAATCTTGATAAGAACCTTGATAAGATTGTTGTAGGTCAGATCGTTAAGATTGAGCAGCACCCTGATGCAGATAAGCTTGTTATCTGCCAGGTTAATATTGGAACAGAGACAATTCAGATTGTAACAGGAGCTCCTAATGTATTTGAGGGTGCTAAGGTTCCTGTAGTACTTGATGGTGGTAAGGTTGCCGGTGGTCATGATGGTGGTCCACTTCCAGAGGATGGAATTGTTATCAAGGCTGGTAAGTTACGTGGAATTCCAAGTAACGGTATGATGTGTAGTATTGAAGAGCTTGGTTCTACTACAGATTATTATCCAGAAGCTCCAGAATATGGTATCTATATCTTTGGTGATGATGTAGAGGTTGGAGCAGACGCTATTGAAGTACTTGGTCTTCATGACACAGTATTTGAGTATGAGATTACATCTAACAGAGTTGACTGCTACTCAGTACTTGGTATTGCCAGAGAAGCAGCAGTTACATTTAATAAGCCATTCGTTATGCCTTCTAATGAAGTTAAGGGTAATGATGAGGATGTTAATGATTATGTATCAGTTGAAGTAGTAGATACTGATCTCTGTTCAAGATACTGCGCAAGAGTCGTTAAGAATATTAAGATTGAGCCATCTCCAGTATGGATGCAGAGAAGACTTGCAGCAAGCGGAATCAGACCAATTAACAATATTGTTGATATTACTAACTATGTAATGGAAGAGTATGGTCAGCCAATGCATGCATTTGATCTTGATACTGTTGATGGACACAAGATTATTGTTAAGCGTGCCAAGGATGGCGATAAGTTCATGACACTTGATGGACAGGAGAGAATCTTAGACTCAGAGATGCTTATGATCAATGATGCTTCTAAGGCAATTGGTGTTGCAGGTATCATGGGTGGTGAGAACTCTAAGATTACTGATGATGTTAAGACAATGCTTTTCGAGGCAGCAACATTCAATGGTGCTAATATCCGTAAGTCAGCTAAGAGACTTGGTCTTCGTACAGATGCTTCTGGTAAGTTCGAGAAGGGCCTTGATCCACGTAATGCATTAGAAGCAATTAACAGAGCATGTGCTCTTATTGAAGAGCTTGGCTGTGGTGAAGTAGTCGGTGGTGTTGTAGATGTATGTGAGCCATTAAAGGAGCTTAATAAGATTGAGTTCAGACCTAAGAGAATTAATGACTTACTTGGAACAGATATTGATGATGCTACAATGCTTGATATCTTCAAGCGTTTAGAGCTTGAGTATGACGAAGCTACTAATATGATTACAATTCCTTCGTTCCGTCAGGATCTTGAGGGTATTGCAGATCTTGCTGAGGAAGTATGCAGATTCTACGGATATGATAAGGTACCTTCTACACTTCCAAGCGGAGAGGCTACAACAGGTAAGATCAGCTTCAAGCAGAGAATTGAGCAGAAGGCAAGAGATATTGCTGAGTTCTGTGGATTCTCACAGGGTATGTGCTATTCATTCGAGAGCCCTAAGGTATTCGATAAGTTAACACTTGATGCAGATGATGTGCTTCGTAATGCAATTACAATCAGCAACCCATTAGGTGAGGACTTCTCAATCATGAGAACTATTTCTCTTAATGGTATGCTTACTTCACTTGCTACTAACTATAACAGACGTAATAAGTCAGTTAGATTATATGAGCTTGCTAATATTTATCTTCCTAAGAGTCTTCCTCTTACAGAGAGCCCAGATGAGCGTATGCAGTTCACACTTGGTTTCTATGGAGATGGTGATTTCTTCACGATGAAGGGTGTAATTGAGGAATTCTTCGATTCAATTGGACTTACAGGAAGAATTATATATGATCCAAAGGCTGGTAAGAATTTCTTACATCCAGGTCGTCAGGCTCAGATCATTTATGATGGTGTAATCTTAGGCTACTTAGGTGAGGTTCATCCAGAGGTAGCTGATAATTACGATATTGGTACTAAGGCATATGTTGCTGTTTTAGATATGCCTAATATAGTTCCATTTGCTACATTTGCACGTAAGTATGAGGGCGTTGCCAAGTATCCAGCAGTAAGCAGAGATATCTCTATGGTAGCTCCTAAGACTATTTTAGCTGGCGAGATTGAGACAATGATCAGACAGCGTGCAGGTAAGAATCTTGAGACACTTAATCTCTTCGATGTATACGAAGGTTCTCAGATTAAGGAAGGATTCAAATCAATTGCTTACAATCTTACATTCCGTGCTAAGGATCGTACTCTTGCAGAAGAGGATATTACATCTGCAATGAAGAAGATTCTTAATGGTCTTGAGAGTATGGGCATTGAGCTTAGAGCATAATTAGATAATTTAGAATTGGAGATTGTATGAATAATACTAATGTTTGGGAAGGATCAAGCCTTAAGAAGATTAAGGCAATAGATACCTTTGCTAAAGAGTATATAGAGTTTATAAGCAATGGTAAGACTGAGCGTGAATGCTGTGATATGGCTGTATGTATGCTTGAGGATGCTGGCTACGTTGAACTTGGCCGTCTTATTAAGGCTAATAAAAGATTAGTACCAGGTGATAAAGTATATGTGACTCAGATGAATAAGTCTGTTGCAGCTTTTCAGATTGGTAAAAGACCTATAGAAGAGGGTCTTAATATACTTGGTGCTCATATAGACAGCCCTAGACTTGATATTAAGCAGAATCCATTGTATGAGGATGGTGGATTCGCATTACTTGATACACATTATTATGGTGGCGTTAAGAAATATCAGTGGGTTGCAATTCCCTTAGCTTTACATGGTGTAGTTGTTAAAAAGGATGGTTCTACAATTG
>JAZLFL010000030.1:0-7524 GCA_045615825.1 Lachnospiraceae bacterium | reverse complement strand
ATCCCCAATCTCAAGTCTTAAATCCTTAATAAATCCAGCCTTATCTCCACCATCAATATCATATTTATCTACAATCATATCCGATACAATATCGACCATATCTAAAAGTGTTGGTGGATATATTCTCATCATATTTTCCCTGGCATCATCATATAATCTTGTAACAGATATATCCCATTCCTTAAAGAGCTCATCCCTTATTAGTATTGATGCCTCACCTTCGGTGTATTCTGAAACAATAATAAAGAACACTACAGCCAGATCAGCAAACTCTGCATATGGGACTGACTCTAACAGCTTACCATTTAGCTCCTTACTAATAAGCTTCATCCCAAGCTTTTTCTTAACGGCTTCATAATCCCTGATAAACTCTATATCAAATTCCGGCATAATATCATTACTATTCCTTATATCTATTATTGACCTTATGACATCAGAAAAGCTCTCTCCTTCACTGTAGTCATCAAAATAGCTGTCAATATAAATACTTGGTGTGATATTACAGCCGTCTTCTCTTATAAGCAGTGCATGCCTGATAATGCCATTATTCTTATTAACCTGACTTATCGTAACGGAATAATTATCTCCATAGTAACACTGAAGCCTGTCAATTAACTTGTCACAGAATACTTCAAATTCAGTCTTATTTTCTTCATTAGATATTGTCTGTCTTTCATCTTTAGAATTCATACATTTTCCTTTCCTGTATACTAAATCCTCACGATATCCTACAGACAATAAAAAAGGCAACGACCTTAGTCGTTGCCTTACAAGCTTAATCAAATTAAACTCTTGAAAGATACTCACCTGTTCTAGTATCAATCTTAATCTTGTCACCCTGCTCTACAAAGAGTGGAACTAAAACTGTTGCACCAGTCTCAACTACAGCTGGCTTTGTAGCACCTGTTGCTGTATCACCCTTGAAGCCTGGCTCTGTATCTGTAATCCCAAGCTCTACGAATAATGGAGCCTCAACTGCGAATACGTTACCATTGTGTGAGCAAACCTTACACTCCTCGTTCTCCTTAACGAACTTAAGAGCATCACCAATTGCATCCTGTCCGATAGCGATCTGCTCATAACTCTCATTATCCATGAAGTAATATAAATCACCATCACTATAAAGGTACTGCATATCTTTTCTATCTATACGTGCTGTTGGGCACTTCTCTGTAGGACGGAATGTCTTCTCAACTACACCACCAGAGATAATATTCTTAAGCTTTGTTCTAACGAAAGCTGCGCCCTTACCTGGCTTTACATGCTGGAATTCGATAATCTGAAAGATATTACCTTCATACTCGATTGTAACACCATTTCTGAAATCACCTGCTGATATCATATAATAATCCTCCTAAAAATTGACTCAATAATCCTTTAATAGTTTATACTATGTTAACAAGATTTTCAACAACTAATTACTTATTATTTCGCTTTTTTCTAGCAAAATACTCCTTAAGAACAAAATATTCCAGCCTTCTTTTAAGTATGATCTGAATCTCCTCATGTGGATCAATATACTTAACCATAAAAGCCCTGATTCCTGCCCTCTTGGCGCCCCATATATCAGTAAACACCTGATCCCCAATAAAAATTGTTGTATCAGTTGAAGTACCCATAAGCTCACATGCTTTAAGGTACCCCAAAACCTTGGGCTTTCCTGCCTTACTAATGGCATGTACATGTACATCAGCATTGAACATATCAACTCTTGGCGCCTTATTATTGGATAATAAGGTCACATCAAAACCGATTGCCTTAAGTCTTTCGAATAACTTAATGCTTTTATCATCTGCCGGTGCACCATGTGTAACCAGTGTATTGTCAATGTCATATATAAGTCCTCTGTATCCGGCAGCATAAAGCTCCTCATAAGGAATTACATACGATGATTCATAATATTCATCCGGGTAAAATCTCTCAAACATGTCGTGATTATATCATAAAAAAAAGACTCGCGTCTATGCACGAGTCTAAATGAACTATTTAGCTAATACAGTTCCATCCTCTGAATTAAATACATTACTTGCATTACCGACAAAGTAATTATACTCCTGAAGGATACTATCCTGCTTCATATCTGAGATGGCCTTCTGCATATCAAGCGAATTAATATCGCTGTCAGAACCGATATACGAGAAGTCATCACCTTTATTAAATGTAAGTGAGACGCTGTTAGGATCTGTTGCTCTAGGAGCAGTATTAACCTCCTGGATGTCAAAACTGGTCTTAGGAGCTTCTGTAACCTCTTTAACAGGTGCAGTAATCTCATTAGGATTAACCTTAGGAATGTTATTAATTCTATAATCACTCTGGAAATTACTAAATCCGCCATAACCAATGTTATTGATACCCATCGTCTCACCACCTTTCTTTTATAATCTCTTTACAATATATATATCGTAACTTAATTCAAATACTTAAGTATTAGTTCCTGCCTGACATAACTTTTTTGAGCTCATCCATAAATGTATTAAGATCCTTGAACTCACGATACACAGATGCAAATCTTACATATGCAACTTCATCAAGCACCTTAAGCTTACGCATAAGAATCTCACCAATCTTATCTGAAGGAATCTCCTTCTCCTCCAAATTGAAGATCTCTGTCTCAACGTCATCAATAAGTCCTGTAATCTGAGCTGCACTGACAGGTCTCTTATGACATGCTCTTAAGATACCACTCTCGATCTTAGCCCTGTCATATGCTTCACGGTTATTATCCTTCTTAATGATGATAAGCGGAATTGTCTCAACCTTCTCATATGTAGTAAATCTCTTACCACACTCATCACACACTCTTCGTCTTCTTATTGAGTTATTCTCTTCAGCTGGTCTCGAATCGATTACTCGTGTATTCTCATGATTACAAAATGGACACTTCATATTTCACCCCTAAATAAAAAATACTCAGCACTATAGTGAGTCTATTGTATTATTATAAATAAGTAATACAAATTATGTCAACCCTTTTGAACTTTCACTAATGTCTGAGTTATTAATAAATGTGTGGGGCTGTAAGCCGGGTTATGTCTTTTAAGACGATCATCTATCTAGGACGACTGTTACCAGTCGCCTCAAGCAACCTACCCGGAGACGGGACGGGCCGCCCCATAGCCTCCATATTTGGTCTTGCTTCGGATGGGGTTTACATGGCTACAACTGTTACCAGCTGCACGGTGGTCTCTTACACCGCCTTTCCACCCTTACCACATTGCTGTGGCGGTATATCTCTGTTGCACTAGCCTGGGAGTCACCTCCACCGGACGTTATCCGGCACCCTGCCCTGCGAAGCCCGGACTTTCCTCACCTGATTACTCAGCCGCGATCGTCCACCCCACACATATATTCTTTATTCAATTAAGCATCAAGGTTACTAAAGTCAATTATCTCATTCTTTGGCTTTTTAACAGTTACAACCTTATTCGCATACAGAACCGGTCCCATTCCCTGATAAGCTTCATGATTCTCAACCTTGATAGTCGCATTCACTTTAACAAAGCTCTTCTCTGGAAGGTCCTTAGCTCCTTTGAATTTACATATGAATCCAAGTAATGCCATATCATCGGCGCAACAGGTCATAGCCATTCTTCCTGGTACAAAATAATCATCTGGGAATGTAGGTGGCTTAACAACCATTGCTGTGTATTCAATAGTCTTACCATCATATCTCTCAAGGTTATCCATTATATCCATATACCAGATAGCATAGCCTGTATCATTAAGCTCAATCACATCTGCGTCAAGATCAAATGGAAGCTCTTCTGCAAGACTGACATTAAGCTCGCCTTCACTATCCTCAAATATAACCTCTGCCTTGGCATTAACACTCTTGATATTCCTCTTGTATGAAGCAAGATCATCAATACCGTCACATCTGTTAACGATAACCATCTCACTTCCCTTAATCTGCTCGGCTACAAGAGAACGCATATTATTAAAATATACAGGGAATGTAGTTGCATCAATATTAGTAATCTGCTGATCTATTCTCCAATCGTTTCGCAGCTCAATATTCTTAGGGTTCCACATTCCGTTAAACTCTATAACTACACGGACTGGCTTATACTTCTTGGCAAGTCCCATTAAGTAATCAGGATTGAAGTCCTCTTCATCCTCAATTACTTCCATTACTGTCCTGCTCTTAGACAACAATGCCTGATCATATTCCTCCTCGCCCTCTTCACATACAATTAAAAGGGTTGTGCCTCTTGTCTGGAAGTAATCCTGTCCAAGAGTATACTTGATGAACTGAGTCTTACCGCTCTCTAAGAATCCATTAATCATGAATACAGAAATCGTCTTATCAAACATTTTATTATAACCTCAGTAATTATGAGAAAAGCTTCTCCAGCTCTGACTCAACTAATCCAGAACCAATTACACAAATCTTACCAGTTACATCAGGCTTACCGGCACGTACATTAGCCTCACCTGGAGTATAGTCAAAGTAAATCCACTCATTAGATTCGCTATCCTGAACCATACCCTTACTTCTAAGTATCATTCCGTACTTATTACAGTCATCAAGCTCCTCTAAGATATTCTCAATCTCGGCACGAGTATACTTCTTGGCATTCTCATAACCCCAGCTTGTAAATACCTCATCTGCATGATGATGGTGATGATCATGGTCATGACAGCCACATGTACATCCTTCACCATGGTCGTGATGATGATGCTCATGGTCGTGATGATGATGCTCGTGCTCGTGGTCATGGCCGTGACATCCACATGTACAGCCCTCTCCATGCTCATGATGGTGATGGTGCTCATGCTCATGCTCTTCCATGAGTTCAGCCATAAGCTCTGCCTCAAGATCCTTAGCACCCTCAATAGTCTCTAAAATAGCCTTGCCTTCAAGATCATCCCAAGGTGTTGTAATGATAGTAGCCTTAGCATTGTGCTCTCTAATCATCTCAACTGCCTTAAGTGTCTTATCCTCAGCAATATTTCCTGTACGGCTTAATATAATAGTTCCGGCATTCTCAATCTGATTTAAGAAGAACTCACCAAAGTTCTTAATATACATCTTAGCCTTAGATGCATCTACAACTGCTACCGCACTGTTAAGAACAACATCATCGCCAAGCTCAGCACTCTGTACTGCCTTCATAACATCAGAAAGCTTACCTACTCCTGATGGCTCAATAAGTACTCTCTCAGGATTATATTTCTCTATAACCTCATGAAGAGCTGTTCCAAAGTCACCAACAAGTGAACAGCAGATACATCCCGAATTCATCTCTGTAATCTCAATACCTGCATCCTTAAGGAATCCACCATCAACACCTATCTCACCGAACTCATTCTCAATAAGTACTACCTTCTCACCTGCAAAAGCTTCCTTAAGTAATTTCTTAATGAGAGTTGTCTTACCAGCTCCAAGGAATCCTGATACTACGTCAATTTTTGTCATAATAACCTCCTACCAACGCCCACTGGCATGTGCGCGTCATAATTATACATCGAAGCAGGAACCACCAACGAATTCTCTTGCTATCGAATTATTTGGAAGAGACTCTGATGGAATGCTTAAGAAATATCCTAAGAACTTCAGGAGTCTCTTTGCTTCATAATATTCCGGTTCATCCGGATTAATACTATATAAAATAGGCTCAGCATACTGCTTTAAGGCTGCGAGCTCATATATAAGTACAGAATTAAACATAACATCTGCGCCTTCCTGGAATGGGAAGATATATTCCTCCTCACCCTTTCTTACATTAGGCCACATCTGTATTGTTCTCCTGGCACTTGCTCCTCTTGTACGGTAATCACGTACCATACGTCTAAGCAGTCTTCCATCAGTTGTTGGAATCCTGTTATGTCCATCAATATTAAGGGAAGTCAGTGCACTAATATACACCTTGAACTTGCTCTCATCTGGGAGCGCATAGCTCATCTTAGGATTAAGACCGTGTATTCCCTCAATAACAAGAATATCGTCTGGAGCAAGCTTCATAATATTGCCATTATACTCTCTGTGTCCAGTCTTGAAATTATAGGTCGGCATAGACACTTCCTTGCCAGCAAGCAGATTAAGCATATCATCATTAAACTGCTTAACATCTAACGCCTCAAGACATTCATAGTCATAATCGCCTTTTTCATCCCTTGGAGTATCCTCTCTGTTAACAAAATAGTTATCAAGAGCAATTGGATGAGGATTAAGTCCATGAGTACGTAACTGAATAGATAATCTGTGAGAGAACGATGTCTTACCGGATGATGAAGGTCCGGCAATCATGATGAACTTAACTCCACCACGCTCAACAATCTCGCTGGCTATTTCACCAATTCTTCTCTCCTGCAACGCCTCCTGAACAAGAATCATATGCTCAGTATTGCCCTTACATATCTGCTCATTAAGATCACCTACATCATCTATATCAAAGTGATTATTCCAGATAGTTGATGAATACAGTGCATTAAACAGTTTCTCTCTAGGCTCGAATTTGTCTACTACATCATACGTCTTAGCTCCTGGAAGTAATAGCATGAAGCCTTCCTTATAAGATATAAGTCCAAAGTACTTTAGATAGCCTGTTGATGGAACCATATATCCGTAGTAGTAATCCTTATAATCATCTATTGAATATACATTAACCGATGAGCCCTGTCTGTACTTAAACAGCTTAGCCTTATCTGTCATGCCTCTTTCTTCGAAATCCTTAATGGCCTCAGAAAGAGTCTCTGTCTTCTTGTTGATAGGCAGATTATCACTTACGAGTTCCCTCATTCTTGCATCCACCTTGGCAACAAGATCATCATTCACCTCATAATCACCCTTTGGCGAGATATATGTACCCTTGCCAATTGTGAATTCAACCTTTGCCTTTCCTTTAAGTGGTCCTCCAACCACATCAGAAAGTGCCTTCATGAAAAGCATAATGACACTTCTTACATATGCCTTATGTCCAATCGAATCATTTAGTCTGATGAACTCAATATTAGCATCCTTAGTTACTGTTCTATGTAACTCACGAATCTTACCATCTTCAAAGGCAAGTACAATTGTTGGCTCATTATCGTTTTGGCAGGCAATGGCAATATCTTCAAGTCTGGTACCTGGCGCGTACTCTTTAGTTTCTCCATTAATAGTTATCTTTGCCATATATAACCTCCTTTTTACATACCCCGTTTAGATACAATACTGTCTATAAGATCAATTTCGCACTTAATGGAAGCTACCCTCTCTAAGTCTCCCGCGCCGTTAGTCATTATCTTATCCAGTATTGAACTATATGAATCTCTCTTAAATCTTAAATAGTCCATAAGAATGTCTGGCTTTTCCTTAATAAGGACAGGACCATACTTTAACTCAGCCTCTGTAAGTGTAACAGTCTTACCCGACCCTTCTGGAACTAATCGCATGGCCGTATAATACTTACCATCTTCATATTCCATCTTCTCAGCATCAATAACAAACCCCATATCACTGACACTTTTTCTTACAAAATCAAGCTCTGACTGCGCCTGCAATACAATTGCTTCAGCGCGCTTACACTTAGGAAGATTATC
>JAZLFL010000029.1:0-2068 GCA_045615825.1 Lachnospiraceae bacterium | reverse complement strand
GCCATCTGACGTAGTTCATTTATAACAGCGGTATCAAGAGCTCTTACCTTATCAATGGCAAGCATCAGCTTATAGGCAACCATTGCACCACATATACCCTTGAACGGATAGCTGCTGTCATGCCTCTTAGGATTAATAATTGCAGCCGCCTCCGGATAAATATATCTCTTCTCACCGTCAGTCTCTTCATATGGCACCTCATGGTGATCTGTAACCACGCAGGTAATACCAAGTTCCTTAGCCTTTTTAAGAGCATCTGCTGCTGCAATACCATTATCACAGGTAATGATGAATTCCACATTATCCTGTAGTGCTGCATCAATCAGATTCTCGTTAAGACCATACCCATCCTTGACTCTGTTAGGAATGGCATAGTCCACGCTGGCTCCGATACTTGCAAGACCTCTGACCAGGATAAAAGTGGATGTGACTCCATCCACATCATAATCGCCAATTATTCTAATCTTCTTACCGTCATCGATAGCATTAAGGATTGCCCCCACCGCTTTCTCCATATCATTAAGCAGATATGGATCATGCATAGAAGATTCATCTCCATACAGGAAAGCCTGCATCTCTTCCAATGTAGTCAGATCCCTGTTACGAAGAATCTTAACCAGTACCTGATCAATATGTAATTGTTCTGCCAGGGCTTTGAAATCAGCCCTTTTATTAATAACAACCCATTTAGACATAATAGTAAAAAGGGCACCGGCGAAATCACCGATGCCCGATAAAAACCTTCTCTTACTTATCGTTCTTAACGAACTTAGTACGGAATACGTACCACATTGCACCTGTTAAGCATACTGAAGAGTATGTACCGCAGACGATACCAACCATAAGTGGAAGTGCGAACTCTCTGATAGATGTAACACCTAAGATGTAGAGTGCAGCAACCATAATGAATGTTGTAACTGAAGTAAAGATGCTTCGTGATAATGTCTGATTAATACTCTTATCAACGAGTGCCTGGAGATCACCCTTGCCAAGTCCTGGAAGGTTCTCTCTGATACGGTCGAAGATAACGATTGTAGCATTAATTGAATAACCCACGATTGTAAGCATACAAGCGATGAATGTGTTACCAACTGATACTCTTGCTGCAGCATAGAATGCAAGTACTACTAATACGCCATGTACAAGAGCAAGTACTGAGCTGGCAGCGAATCTGATATCCTTGAATCTTAACCAGATATAGATAAGCATACAGATTGTAGCAATGATAACAGCGATGATGGCATCTCTTCTCATCTCAGATGAAATTGTAGAAGAAATTGTCTCTGCTGTAATCTTATCAACATCTACACCGAACTCAGAAGCAAGCGCATTATTAAGTGCCTCTCTCTGTCCAACTGAAAGTGTACGTGTCTTAATTACTACTTCGTTAGTACCCTGTACCTTCTGGCACTGGATATTATTGTCACCAATTACTGAAGCAATTGAAGGAATAACCTTCGAATCAATATCAGCAAGTGATAAATCTTCGTTAAATGTTACGGATGTTGATGTACCACCCTTGAACTCAAGTGAGTAGTTAAGTGAATCATTACCATTAGCCTTATTAACGCCCATGAATACGAATCCGGCAACGATAAGAACTGCTGAAATAATGAAGCACATTACTCTCTTATTAAGGAACTGAACTGTCTTACGCTCCTTAGCCTTACCATAGAACTTCTCATCCTTGAAGCCGATTGCGAACATAGCTCTTAAGATGATCTTAGTAATAACAAGTGCTGTGAACATTGATACAACAATACCAAGACCAAGTGTCTGAGCAAAGCCCTTAACAGAACCTGTTCCCATTACACCAAGCACGAATGCTGCGATAAGAGTTGTGATATTACCATCAAGGATAGCTGATAAAGCCTTCTTGAAACCAATGTCAATTGAAGAAGCAACTGTCTTACCAGATGCGATCTCCTCACGGATACGAGCGAAGATGATAACGTCTGCATCAACTGCCATACCGATTGAAAGAATAATACCTGCAATACCTGGAAGTGTAAGTGTAATATCAAATGCACTAAGAAGTAATACTGTGATTACTGTGTAAAGACCAAGT
>JAZLFL010000028.1:0-3996 GCA_045615825.1 Lachnospiraceae bacterium | reverse complement strand
GTGATGGTACGGACAGCAGAATTATTCATTCAGGGGATAAGATAACCATTACCCGTTCTGAGAATACTTCGAAGATCATTAAGCTTAGTAGCGTTAGCTTTTTGCAGACACTGAACAAGAAGCTTGAGTAGGTGAACTATGACGAAGAGAGAGCGACAGACAAGAATAATTGAACTTATCAGCGAACGTGAGATTGATACGCAGGATGAACTGACATCGATTCTTGCGTCCGAAGGCTATAAGGTAACTCAGGCTACGGTATCGCGAGACATTAACGAGCTTAAGATTAGTAAGATACCGACAGGGGATGGCAGACAGAAGTACGCTGCAGTGACAGGGGGTCACGATGCACATCTGGCTGGTAAATATATACGTGTGCTTAGAGATGGATTCGTGTCCATGGATAATGCGCAGAATATACTTGTGGTGCGCACTGTGTCAGGAATGGCAATGGCAGTGGCGGCAGCACTTGACGCAATGAATCTTAAAGAGGTAGTGGGCTCGATTGCAGGAGACGACACCATTATGATGGCGATTCGTACCCTTCCAGAGACCAAGGTTGTTATGGACAAAATCCGCGAGATTCTGTAACCGATCTGTACAGGGATTAGCCTTAACGGGAGCGCAGTGAGGTATTAAATGCTCGAAAGTATTACACTTAAAAATCTTGCTCTTATCAAGGAGAGCGAACTGACTTTGCGTCCGGGTCTTAACATCCTGACGGGTGAGACCGGTGCGGGTAAATCAATCATAATAGGTTCTATCAGATTAGCCTTAGGCGAGAAGGCCAACAGGGATATCATCAGACGAGGCGAGGAATATGCGCTTATTGAGCTCGTATTCACAAGCAGGCGCGCTGATGTAAGTGCACTTATGCGTGAACTGGATATTCCGGAGGAGCCGGATGGAACTATCTATATACAGAGGAAGATTCTCGAATCAAGAAGCACCTGCAAGTGTAACGGTGAGACGGTGTCAAGCAGGGCACTTAAGTCGCTTGCTTCAATGCTCATTAATATCCACGGACAGAATGATACAAAGGACCTGTTAGATGCAAGGAACTACAGGGATATACTGGACGATTACGGCGATGAGTCAATAGTGAGTCTTCGCGATGAAGTGGCTGCGGCTGTTAAGCAATATAAGAGCCTTGTCAGTGAGCTTGAGGAGGCAAAAGGTAATTTATCAAGCAGGGAAAAAGATATTGCACTTGCGAGATTCGAGGCGGAAGAGATAGATGCGGCAAGACTGGTTGTCGGGGAAGATGAAGAGCTTGAAGAGAAATACAGGCTCATGAAGAACAGCCAGAAGATTGTGGAATATATGGGCAGAGCCTATGGTGCTACTAATGATGATGGTGCCGGAGCAATGCTGTCTGTAGCTGTAAGAGAGATTGGCAGTGCACTGCAGTACGATGAGAATCTGGCAGATATAGCTGATAGAATTGCAACTGCTGAAGATATACTTAAGGACGCCTGCAGAAGTATGCAGGACTATATGGATTCGATGGATTTCTCTGAGGCTGAATACAGGGAGACAGAGAACAGACTTGATGTCATCAATCACTTGAAGAATAAGTATGGTGAAAGTATAGAGAAGGTGCTTGAATATGCTAAGGAACGTAAGGAATACATCGCAAAGATGGAAGACTATGATGCATATCTGGCTGATCTTGAAGTAAAGGCAGGCGATGCAAGACGTAACAGTCTTAAGGCCGCTAATGAATT
The DNA here is from genome assembly GCA_045615825.1 of Lachnospiraceae bacterium. Classification (GTDB taxonomy): domain Bacteria; phylum Bacillota; class Clostridia; order Lachnospirales; family Lachnospiraceae; genus Colinaster. Next base: position 2,269 of record JAZLFL010000028.1, on the reverse strand, counting down.
ATCTGCACTGAGAAAGCAGGCGGGTAAGGAGTTAGAGGGTAAGCTTATCGAGAACTTAGTCGACCTCAATTTTGCCAATGTATCGGTTGAGGTTAGTATAGATAGTAATGAAGAGTATTTATCTGTAACTGGGCAGGATAAGGTGGACTTCCTGGTATCATTTAACTTAGGCGAACCGGTTAAGAGCTTAAGCCAGGTAGCCAGTGGTGGTGAGCTTAGCCGATTCATGCTGGCACTGAAGGCGATAACTGCTGACAGAGAAGAGATAGAGACACTTGTATTCGATGAGATTGATGCAGGAATCAGTGGTAAGACTGCATGGAACGTATCCCAGAAGATGGCAGTAATTGGCAGGGAACATCAGGTGATTGCCATTACACATCTGCCACAGATTGCGGCGATGGCAGATACTCATTATCTTATCGAGAAGAAGGAAAGTGATGACTCAACTATTACTGATATTGTGAGACTTAGTGATAGCGAGGCAGAACTTGAAATAGCAAGGATGGTATCAGGTGGAGAGCTTACAGAAGCAGGAATATCTAATGCGAAAGAATTGCTAGAAAATGCTAAAAGTTGTAAAATGGAGTTATAGTTATTGATTATAAATGGAGGGTTGCATGAAGAAGATTTTATTTGTTGCATCAGAGGGCGTTCCTTTTATTAAGACAGGCGGACTCGCTGACGTTGTTGGATCTCTTCCTAAGTGTATTGATAAGGAATATTACGATGTAAGAGTTATATTACCTAAGTACACATGTATGAAGCCAGAGATGGCTGAGAAGCTCGTATTTAAGCAGAACTTCTACATGGATTACCATTGGAAGAATGCATACGTCGGAATACTTGAAGCAGTAGTTGATGGCATCACATATTACTTCATCGACAATGAAGGATACTTCAGTGGCCCTAAGCCATATTGTGATGATCCACTTTGGGAGATTGAGAAGTACGCTTTCTTCTGTAAGGCTGCTCTTTCAGCACTTCCTTTACTTGACTTTAAGCCAGACTTAATTCACTGTCACGACTGGCAGACAGGCCTTATTCCTGTATATCTGCATGAGAGATTCGGACAGGGTGAGTTCTATCAGGGAATTAAGACTGTTATGACTATCCACAACCTTAAGTTCCAGGGTAAGTGGAGCATTAAGGATGTTCAGGAGATTACAGGACTTGGTGATGAGTTCTTCACACCTGATAAGCTTGAAGCATACAAGGATGCTAACCTCTTAAAGGGTGGTCTTGTATATGCAGACGCTATTACAACTGTTAGTGATACATATGCTGAGGAGATTAAGACAGCATTCTACGGTGAAGGCCTTGATGGTCTTATGAATGCGAGAGCTAATGACCTTAGAGGTATCGTTAATGGTATTGATTATGATGATTTCAATCCAGAGACAGATAAGCACATTACTAATCCATATAATGCTGCTAACTTCCGCAAGGAGAAGATTAAGAACAAGCTTAAGCTTCAGGAGGAGTTAGGACTTGATAAGGATGCCGGTACAATGATGATTGGTATCGTATCACGTCTTACAGATCAGAAGGGATTCGATCTTATCGCTTATGTGATGGATGAGCTCTGTGCTAATGATAAGATTCAGCTTGTAGTACTTGGTACAGGTGAAGAGAGATATGAGAATATGTTCCGTCACTTCGACTGGAAGTACGGAAACAAGGTATCTGGTAATATCTACTACTCAGATCCATTATCACATAAGATTTACGCAGCTTGTGATGCATTCTTAATGCCATCACTCTTTGAGCCATGTGGTCTGTCACAGCTTATGAGCTTAAGATACGGAACTGTTCCGATTGTTCGTGAGACAGGTGGTCTTAAGGATACTGTTGAGCCATACAACGAGTATGAGAGTACTGGTACAGGATTCTCATTCACTAACTACAATGCTCATGAGATGCTTCGTACAATCAGATATGCTGAGCATATCTACTATGATAAGAAGCGCGAGTGGAATAAGATTGTAGATCGTGCAATGGCAGCAGACTTCAGCTGGTATACATCAGCAGCTAAGTATCAGGAGATGTACGATTGGTTAATTGGATAAATCCAATTAACCAATCGGCACGACTTGCGCGTTAGCAATGAGAAGAGCAGGTTAGACATTATAAATATGCCGTCAGGGAATGCTTGCATTCTTCTGATGGCATATTTATATTGGCTAGAGTGTGCGGCGAATGCCGCGACACGAAATAGCTTTTGCATTAGCAAAAGCTATGAGGGCTGCACGGAGAGGAATATGTATGA
>JAZLFL010000027.1:0-2240 GCA_045615825.1 Lachnospiraceae bacterium | reverse complement strand
TTCCACATGGACATCCTCTACCTCAAGATCATTCTCACTAACCGAGTACTTGAGCTCCTCTATCTCCATTGGCTTAAGTGTGAGCGTAAGGACCGGATTAATATCACCCTTGCCAACAAGGGTAGTCTTGTAATCACTCTTCTGATACTGGGTGCGTGGAATGGTCACAAGTGGTTCTTCTGTGTTCGCACCGCAGCCTGTTAGCATAGCCGACATAGTCAGTAACAATATTAAGTTGAGTAAATGTAATCTGGTCTTACTCATTTGGTTCCTTTTTGTGCCTTAGTGCCGATGGGGACGGGGGCATTTTCACTTATAACAACTTCTCAAGCGCGGCGAGATCCTCATCCGTCGTTGACCAGCTTGTGGCAAATCTGACAACAGAGTGAGTCTCATCATATTTTACCCAGAAGCTGAATACAACTTCCTCACTAAGTGCCTCCATCCTGTCATTATCAAGGATAATGAACTGCTGATTCGTTGGCGACTCTAGGAAGAATGTATAATTCTTCTTCTTAAAGAGGTCTTTAAGTTCCTCTGCCTTAGCAATAGCGTGACGGCTAATCTCCATATACAGATTGTCTGTGAAAAGTGCATCGAACTGTATACCTAAGAGACGGCCCTTGGCTAAGAGAGCTCCGTGCTGCTTAATCTGAGTAACGAAATATTTAGGTGCATTATTATGTGTGAATACTACGGCCTCACCACACAGAGCACCAACCTTGGTTCCACCAATATAGAATACATCGCAGAGACTGCAAAGCTCTGGAAGAGTAATATCACACTGAGGGCTTGCAAGTGCATAGCCAAGTCTCGCACCATCAACAAAGAGCGGAATATCTCTGCCCCTACATACTTCATAAATCGCTGTAAGTTCTGCCTTGGAATATATTGTTCCATATTCTGTAGGGAATGATATATATACCATGCCTGGAATTACCATATGCTCATGGTTCTCGTCAGCGAAGAATGTATCAAGGTAATTTTTTAATGTTGCTGCTACTAACTTACCATCTTCTCCCGGAAGTTCGATTACCTTATGACCTGTATATTCAATGGCGCCTGCTTCATGAGTATTAACATGACCTGTTGTAGCAGATATAACACCTTCATAGTTAGCTGTCATGGTGCTTATTATTGTCTGATTAGTCTGTGTTCCTCCAACCAGGAAATACACATCGGCATCAGGGCATGCACACGCCTCCTTAATCTTGGCCACCGCTCTCTCACAGTATGGATCTGTTCCATATCCGCTTAAAGTCTCCAGATTAGTCTCAACTAAACGCTCCAGCACTAATGGATGCGCTCCTGCAATATAGTCACTTGCGAATGATATCATTATGTCTCTCCTTAAGTAGTAAATTTTAGTGTCTCACCTATTGATAATATCACTTTTTCAGAGTCTTCAGGTACTCTTTCTGCTCTGCAGTGATACGATAACTCTCCCTGGCTTTCTGTATGGTCTTATTGTGAACCCATGTATCCAGTCTGCCTTCTTCAATATACTTAACCGCCGCATCCCACTGCTTGGCAAGAGCTGTGGCGAAGAACCAGGCTATCATCATCTGAACATAGTATTCATCACTGTGGACGGATGCCGGAATCTCAAGATATTCCTCCTTAAATTCATCATCCAGGAAAAATGACATCAACATCTCTAACCCAAACCTGCAGGTGTATGTGTCCTTCGAGACCGACCACCCTTTAATTTTATCAAGTAAAGCAGTCTTATTCTTCTTAAATATCTTGGGTGACATCGTATCGCATACAGCCCAGTTATCTACATATGGCAGGAACTCATCCACTGCCTTAATGCAGGCATCATAATCTTTCATCTCGGATATAAGCAGCCCATGTAACATATTCTCATCATAATATTTATGTGGAAGACTCTGTAAAAAATCTGCTGTCTCAGGCGCACCTTTTATTCTTTTAGCGAGCTTTCTAAGCTCTGGAACCCTTACACCAATAAAAGTCTCTCTTGGAATTCCAGGTGTTAATTTCGCCTGGAAATCTCCATATTCTTCATCCTTTAAAGCTAATAATTCTTCTAATATAGTCATTTCTTGTTTCAGTTCACCGTCTTCATATATATTCTTTATTCCAATTTATAGCTCTAAACTATGCTCATTTAAAAGGAAGTCGTATATGCTCATTGTGAGGATTCCGTCATTATCATGTAATGGTTTTACGACATCCTTTACAATAATAATCTTCTTAAACGAGTCATTAACATTTAT
>JAZLFL010000026.1:0-3780 GCA_045615825.1 Lachnospiraceae bacterium | reverse complement strand
TGATGTACTCCTTCTGCTTCTTCTCCCTTGTCTTCATCTGTAAGAATAAATAGGCATTGGCTGATAACATTGGAAATCTCTTCTGCATCTCCCAGCCAAATCTGCCCATAAAATTGTGTAATTTAATCGACATCTAATCCTCCAAAATGGGGCAATTATTTTTCTAAATGATCATAAGGGAAGATAGTCTGAATTGTACCATCTTCATTAAATGTAAGCTCTGTGTACTTAACGCATCTTCTGTGGTTAATACCATTAGAAAGCTCACAGTCATGGTAGAACAGATACCACTTACCCTCAATCTCAACAACTGAGTGGTGTGTTGTCCATCCGATTACTGGCTCCATGATACGTCCAGCATATGTGAATGGTCCCATTGGGTTGTCACCAATTGCATATACAAGGTAGTGTGTTGTACCTGTTGAGTATGAGAAGTAGTACTTACCATCCTTCTTAAACATCCAAGGATCCTCGAAGTATCTTCTCTCCTCATCACCAGCCTTAATTGGATCACCATTCTCATCAAGAATAGGAATATTAACTGGTGTTGTAGCGAATGTCTTCATATCCTTATTCATCTTGGCACACATAGGTCCAAGTGATGCTCTCTCTGGTTCTGGATCTGGTTCGCCAGGATTAGAATAGCCAAGCTGCCACTTCTCTAACTGACCACCCCAGAGTCCGCCGTAGTATACATATACACTTCCGTCGTCATCCTTAAGTAAGCCTGGATCGATACTGTAGCTTCCTTCAATATAATTCTCTTCAGGTGTGAATGGTCCAACTGGTGTGTCAGATGTAGCAATACCAAGTCTGAAGTCGCCATTCTTATCTCTTGCTGGAAAGAATAAGTAATACTTGCCATCAACCTCAATACAGTCTGGAGCCCAGAGCTGATCGCTAACCCATGGAATATCCTTAACTGAGAAAATCTCACCATTATCAACACATTCAGCATCAAGGCTGTCCATTGATAATACATGGTAATCTCTCATTTGGTACTCATCGCCATTATCATTGTCCTCACCCTCATGAGGAAGGTCATGTGAAGGATAAATATAAATCTTGCCCTCAAAAACACGTGCAGATGGGTCTGCTGTAAAGATGTGCTTAACAAGTGGTTCTCTCTGCTTAGCCATTTTAGTCTCCTTATTAATTAGTTAAAACCTTATAGTTGCCCTGATAAACATATAATTGCATACATAGCAATCCTACCACAATATGCCCAATATTTGAATACTTTATAGCGTGTTAAATCGTAATTTATACATATCCACATTTGTTTACAACTTCGTGGATAAGTTACCATAATATTGCCATAAAAAGCCCGTTTTTCACGGAGTTATCCACAAAAACGGGCTTTTTTGATAAATATTTATGTTAATTTCCAAATATTGCGGATAGTTTTCCACATATTGCTATTGGAGATTTTCTATTAGTTTGACGCTATCTGTCCGCAAGCGCACTGATAAGTGAACCAATAATAATGGCGAAGTCGGAAATGTTGAAAATTACGTTCTTTATAAGGCCCGGAGCCTTAGGAAAGATCAGATAATCAACTACATATCCCTTCCTTAATCTGTCATAGGTATTACTGAATGCGCCACCAAGTAACAGCCCCAAGCCAAACTTAAGCGCACCTGCACCTTTTTTAGTCAGAGTAAGTACAAAAACAATGGATAAAATCAGGGTTAAACCAAAAGATAACACCATGACAATAAACGGGTTCTTATCTCCCAATCCTAGGAATGCACCCTTATTATGGAATGTAACTATCTTAATTTGTTCATTACACCCGTAATTGTATACAATGTCATTCTCTTCGCGATGCTTTTTAATCTTTCCATCAAGTCCTGCAATAAGCGCAGGTATCAGGGCATTAATCATCCGCTGTAATCTCCTTAAGTTCGTCCCATTCCGGGAGTGAAGCCTGATTATTACGTATATCTATGATAGGTCCACCCGTACCCTCTATATATTCCTTGGTAATGGTTACACGGCCTATATTATCATCCTTAGGAATCTCATACATGATATCAAGCATAAGCTCCTCTATGATAGCTCGAAGCGCTCTGGCACCAGTATCCTTCTCCATGGCCTTGGCAGCAATTGCAGAGAGCGCATCCTCGTTAAACTCTAATTTAACCTCATCAAGCTCCAGTAACTTCTCATACTGCTTAAGAATTGCATTACGTGGCTCCTTGAGAATTCTTACAAGCATCTCCTCTGATAAGCCCTTAAGAGTACATATGATAGGAAGACGTCCTAAGAACTCTGGAATCATACCGAATTTCTTAAGATCTTCGATAGTAACCTTGCTTAATATATCCTTATCATGGTCAAACTTATCCTTAAGCTCGGCTCCATAACCAATAGAAGTCTTCTTACGAAGTCTCTGCTTAATAATATCATCAAGATCCGGGAAGGCACCGCCAACAATAAAGAGGATATTGCGCGTATTAACAGTAGTCATTGGTACCATTGCATTCTTGCTTGATGCACCAACAGGAACCTCTACATTAGCACCCTCTAACAGCTTAAGCATGCCCTGCTGAACAGCTTCACCATTAACATCACGGCTTCCCTGGTTATGCTTCTTGGCAATCTTATCAATCTCATCGATAAAGATGATACCCTGCTCAGCTCTGTCCACATCATTATCAGCCGCGGCTAACAGCTTGGATACAACACTTTCAATATCATCGCCAATATATCCGGCTTCAGTTAATGAAGTAGCATCTGTTATTGCTAATGGAACATCCAGTATCTTGGCCAAGGTCTTAACAAGATAGGTCTTACCACTACCAGTTGGTCCAATCATTAATACATTGGACTTCTCTATCTCTATCTCATTCATTGTGTCAGTAGCCACCCTCTTATAATGGTTATATACAGCCACTGATAATATCTTCTTAGCCTGTTCCTGGCCTATTACATACTCATCTAACTTACCCTTAAGTATATGAGGGGCCGGAATGTCCTTAAGCTCGATTATAGGCTTATGCTCTGTAGGCTTCTTAACCCTTGATCTTGCAGGATCCATGCCACCTAAAAGATCTGACATATTAAGGAATCCGATATTAGGCATACCCGCAAAGATATTGCCAAGTGGTGTTCCCTTAGGCTTCTCAGCTTCCTTCTTAGGCTCCTCACCAGGCTTAGTACCAGGTGCCTCAGTATCAGGTGTGGCTGGATCATCTGTGTCTGATTTAGCAGGCATATCTGCCTCTTGTGCAGCACTTCCTTCCTTCTGATCCTCATTATCCGTAGTAGCAGAAGTAGCGGCTGATGAAAAATCAGTCGCTGCATCTTTTCCCATATCTGTGCCGAAGTTATTCTGCATCATGTCCATCATGTTCTGCATCATCTTCGGATCAAAGGCTCCCTTTGATAAGTCGAACTGGTTGACTATATTCATAGTCTTAGCCAAGCAGTCCTCACATATAGTCATTCCACCCATCAAAGGTCTCATGCGGCCTGCCGTGGATTCATTACGGTGGCAGAGCACGCATACCTGTTCATAATCGCTCATTACATACCCCTCAGTTAAAAGAATTAGTTGGTCTTATCAAGTGTAGCGCGATTAACAAGTCTTACATTCGCTGTCATCTCGTTATACTCGCCCTCATTGTATCTATAGTATCCAATCTCAACGTAACTGCCAGCCTCATAGTACTCAAGCTCAGCCTTGAGCTCTTCCATGCTGCTGATCTCTCTGCCTGCTACCGACTTAATAACATCGCCCTGGATAAGTCCTGCCTCAAAAGCACCTGTACCCTC
>JAZLFL010000025.1:0-2705 GCA_045615825.1 Lachnospiraceae bacterium | reverse complement strand
GGTCGTCTTCACATAGATGAGGATATGATGGCAGAGCTTCATAATATTAAGAGTGAAGTTGATGTTCATCAGACACTCCTTGTAGTAGATGCCATGACAGGTCAGGATGCAGTTAATGTTGCAGCTGATTTCAAGGAGAAGGTTGGGCTTGATGGTGTAATCTTATCCAAGATGGATGGTGATACCAGAGGTGGTGCTGCGTTATCAGTTAAGGCAGTTACTGAGCTTCCTATACTGTATGTAGGTATGGGAGAGAAGCTTGAGGATCTGGAGCAGTTCTATCCGGACCGTATGGCTAACAGAATCTTAGGCATGGGTGATGTCCTTACTCTGATTGAGAAGGCGCAGAATGCTATAGATATAGATGCTGACAAAGAGCGCGAGATGGCTAATCGCATGAAGAAGGGTAAGTTCGATTATAACGATTACCTTGAGAGCATGAAGCAGATGCGTAATCTCGGTGGCTTATCAAGTATCTTAGGCATGATGCCTGGACTTGGAATGGGAATCAAGACAAGTGACCTTGAGGGTGCTGTGGATGAGAAGCAGCTTGCGAGAACTGAAGCAATAGTTCTTTCAATGACCAAGGCAGAGCGTGAGAATCCCAAGCTTATGAATCCAAGCAGGAAGCACAGAATTGCCAAGGGTGCAGGAGTTGATATAGCGGATGTCAACAGATTCATCAAACAGTTCGAGCAGAGTCAGAAGATGATGAAGCAGATGAAGGGTATGATGGGTAAGAAGGGCAGATTCAGAATGCCATTTTAAACAGGTGCAGAAAGGTTAGTGAACTTGATTTTCAAGGTAACTGCTTTTTAAATAAATATTTTTTCTAAATAAGAAAGGAAATTGATATCATGGTAAAGATGAGATTACAGAGAAACGGAAGCAAGAGAAACGCACAGTACAGAATCGTAGTTTCTGATGCTAGAAGCCCAAGAGATGGCAGATTCATCGAGGAGATTGGAACATACAATCCTAACGTTGAGCCATCTGCATTTAAGTTCGATGAGGAGAAGACTAAGGAGTGGCTCGCTAAGGGTGCACAGCCTACAGAAGTAGTAGGAAAGCTTCTTAAGATTGCTGGTATCGAGAAGTAATATTACCCGTTGTCTAATTTCGGAAGGAAAGCACTATGAAGGATTTAGTAGAAGTTATTGCTAAGGCTCTCGTAGATAATCCGGATGAGGTAGTTGTTGAAGAAGTACAGGAAGGTAAGAACATTACTGTTAATCTTCACGTGGCAGCTTCAGATATGGGTAAGGTTATTGGTAAGCAGGGTAGAATTGCTAAGGCAATTCGTACTGTTGTTAAGGCAGCAACTGTTATCGATAACAAGAGAGTTGACGTAGAAATCGGCTAATTTAAAGGGACTTCTGTGATTGCAGAAGTCCTTTTTTGAAGAAAGGTAATTGATGGAAGAATATTTACAGGTTGGTGTTATTACAGCACCTCATGGTGTCCATGGAGAGGTAAGAGTATATCCTACAACTGATGACGCCAAGAGATTCTCTAAGCTTAAGGAATGTATACTTGAGACTAAGAAGGGCAGAGAGACTGTTCATATAAGAAGTGTTAAATATCAGAAGAATATGGTTATTCTTGGATTCAAGGAATTCGCAACTATGAACGATGTTGAGACACTTCGCCAGTGTCCTTTATATGTGGACAGGAAGCATGCGGTAAAGCTTGAGAAGGATGAGTATTTCATAGCAGATCTTATTGGACTTAAGGTTATTAGTGATGTGGTGGATAGTGAGGGAGAAGCTATTAATGGTGAACTTACTGATGTTATCCAGACAGGCGCTAATGATGTGTATGAGATCACTCTTGAGGATGGACGCGTATTCCTGCTTCCAGCAATTGCTGACTGTGTTCTTGATGTTAATATTAAGAAGGGCACAATTACAATTCATGTACTTCCTGGTTTGATTGATGAACCAGTGAAGGCATAACAGGGGTAGAATATGAATTTTCATATTATGACACTATTTCCTGAGATGATTGAAGGAGCAGCTAATACAAGTATCCTTGGAAGAGCAATAGATAAGGGATTACTTAGTGTAAATGCTGTTAATATCAGGGATTATACAACTAATAAGCATAACAGGGTTGATGATTACACCTATGGTGGCGGGGCAGGAATGCTTATGCAGGCACAGCCTGTATATGACTGTTACAGGGATATCTGTGAGAAGATAAGATTAGAGACAAGCGGTGATGGATGCGGATGCGAGGAGGCAGAGCCTAAGAGAGTAAGGTGTGTCTATATGACTCCGCAGGCACCTGTATTTAACCAGGAGATGGCTAAGGAATTCGCCAGTGAAGAGGATATCATCTTCTTGTGTGGTCACTATGAGGGAATTGACGAAAGAGTCCTTGAGGAGATTGTCACAGATTATATATCAATCGGTGATTATGTACTTACAGGTGGAGAACTTCCATCCTTAGTATGTATGGATGCCATTGCAAGAATGGTACCAGGTGTGCTTGGTAATGAAGTGAGTGGTGAGACAGAGTCCTTCGATGATGGACTGCTTGAGTACCCTCAGTATTCAAGACCGGAGGAATGGATGGGCAAGAAGGTTCCTGATGTACTGCTTAGTGGACACCATGCCAATATAGAGAAATGGAGGCATGAGCAGTCATTACTTAGGACTAAGGACAGACGTCCTGATTTATATGAAAAATATGTTGCAACTCAC
>JAZLFL010000024.1:0-7475 GCA_045615825.1 Lachnospiraceae bacterium | reverse complement strand
TAACTTTTTGTGCTCACACTTTTTGGCAGTTGTGAGAGTAGTCATAATCTCTGTTGGATGATGAGCGTAGTCGTCGATGATTGTCACTTCGCCAATCACACCCTTGTGCTGGAATCTTCTGTCAGCTCCGCCGAATCTAAGCAGGCCATCCTTAACGGCCTCTCTGTCCACACCACATATATCAGCGCAGCAGATAGCAGCAAGTGAGTTGGATACATTATGAACCCCAGGAACACCAAGCGTCACTGTCATAGGACCTTTAGGGCTTACACAGGTGTAAGTCGCATGATTTTTCTCATCATATGTAATATCAGTAGCGTAGTAATCGCAGGACTCGTCGAATCCGTAAGTATATACCTTCGCTGTAAGTCCCTCGGTAATCTCAGGAATATTGTCAATCTCGCCATTGATAATAAGGGCACCATCATCTGGTAAAAGTGAGGCGAACTTAGTGAACGAATTCCTGATATCGTTAATATCCTTGAAGAAGTCCATATGGTCCTCTTCAATGTTGAGGATGATGGAGATCTTAGGGAAAAAGCTTAAGAAGCTGTTGGTATATTCGCAGGCTTCTGTTACGAAGTAGTCAGACTTGCCGATGCGAATATTGCCATCGATGCTTTTAAGGATGCCACCAACGGTAATGGTTGGATCAACATCTGCACTTAAAAGAATGTCAGAAATCATGGAAGTCGTTGTGGTCTTGCCATGTGTTCCTGATATAGCGATTGGTAATTCAAAGTTACGCATTATCTCGCCAAGGAGTTCTGCTCTGGATAATGAAGGGATATTCTTGGCTTTCATAGCCATCCACTCAGGATTATCCTCGCGAATTGCAGCAGTGTATACAAATAAATCAATGTCATCTGTAATATTGTCGGCAACCTGGCCAATATAGACCTTCATGCCCTTGGCCTCAAGACCTCGGGTAATGTCGCTTACCCTCATATCTGAGCCGGATATCTTAAAGCCACGGCTGAGCAGAATCTCTGCCAGACCACTCATGCTTATTCCGCCAATACCGCAGAAGTAAACATGGATTGGATTATTAAAATCAATTTGATACATAATCAGTGCTTCTTTCCTATTAAAATATGTACATACTGTACTTATGTAAATATAACTCAAAAAGGGGGAAAATACAAATTAAGCAAATTTTCGTAATATTACACAAAAATATGCCAAATTTTTACAATTGTTTGTTAAAATTATTCACTTTGAAAGGGGCGTGTGATATAATTGTTATAAATTTTCTATAAAGAATTATCGATGGAGGAATGACATGATTAAGAAAGAGATGATTGCCATGCTGCTTGCCGGTGGACAGGGTAGCAGATTAGGCGTTTTGACATCTAAGGTTGCAAAGCCAGCGGTGTCATTTGGTGGAAAATACAGAATAATTGATTTCCCATTGAGTAACTGTATTAATTCTGGAATTGATACTGTTGGTGTACTTACACAGTATCAGCCACTTAGACTGAACACCCATATCGGAATTGGTATTCCGTGGGATCTTGATCGTAACATTGGTGGTGTTACTGTCCTTCCACCATACGAGAAGATGGATAATACAGACTGGTATACAGGTACTGCTAATGCCATCTATCAGAATATTGATTATATTGACAGCTTCAATCCTGAATATGTTCTCATCCTTTCTGGTGATCATATTTACAAGATGGACTACGAAGTAATGCTTGATTTCCATAAGCAGAACAAGGCTGAGTGTACAATCGCTGTTATGCCTGTTCCATGGGAGGAAGCTAAGAGATTCGGTATCATGATTACAGATGATAATAACAGAATCACTGACTTCGAAGAGAAGCCGGCTAATCCTAGAAGTAACCTTGCTTCAATGGGTATCTACATCTTCAACTGGAAGACACTTAGAGAGGCTTTGATTACTAACGAGAATATTCCAAGTCTCGACTTTGGTAAGCATATCATTCCTTATTGCCATAACAATGGTGCACCATTATATGCTTATGAGTTCAATGGATATTGGAAGGATGTAGGAACACTTAACTCATATTGGGAAGCTAATATGGAGCTTATTGATATCGTTCCTGAGTTCAACCTTTATGAAGAGTACTGGAAGATCTACACACGCAGCGAGGCACTTCCACCACAGTATTATGCTCCAGGCAGTGTAATCGAGAAGAGTATCGTAGGTGAGGGTACAGATATCTACGGTGAAGTATACAACTCAGTAATCGGATGTGGCGTTACAATTGGTAAGGGAACTGTTGTAAGAGATTCCATTATCATGAATAACACAGTAATCGGTGAGAACTGTGAATTTAATAAGGCTATTGTAGCTGAGAACGTTGAGATTGGTAATTCAGTTCGTTTAGGTATTGGCGAGGCAGTAGATAATGAGACAGATCCTCATATCTATAATACAGATCTTGTATGTATCGGCGAGAGAACTATTATTCCAGATGGTATTACAGTAGGCAAGAACGCCTGCATATTTGGAACCACAACAGCTGATGACTATAAGGATAACGCATTAGCTAGTGGTAAGACATTGAATAAGGCAGGTGAGAAGAAATAATGAGAGCGATAGGTATTATTTTAGCAGGTGGTAACAGCCACCGCATGAAGGAATTATCAAATAAAAGAGCCGTAGGTGCTATGCCTATAGCTGGTAGCTACAGAGCAATCGATTTTGCTCTTAGTAATATGTCTAACTCCCATATTCAGAAGGTTGCAGTATTTACACAGTACAACGCACGCAGCCTTAATGAGCACTTAAGCTCATCTAAGTGGTGGGATTTCGGACGTAAGCAGGGTGGTCTTTTCGTATTCACACCAGCAGTTACAGCAGAGAACAGCCTCTGGTTCAGAGGAACAGCAGATGCTATCTATCAGAATCTTGATTTCCTTAAGTCAAGCCATGAGCCATATGTAGTAATCAGCTCAGCTGACTGTGTTTATAAGTTAGACTTCAATAAGGTTCTTGAGTATCATATCGAGAAGAAGGCAGATATTACAGTTGTATGCAAGGATATGCCAGCTGAGACTAATGTTGACAGATTTGGTACTGTCAAGATGAATGAAGAGTGCAGAATCAAGGAATTTGAGGAGAAGCCAATCGTAGCTAAGTCTAATACAATTTCTTGTGGTATCTATATTATCCGTCGTAGACTCTTAATCGAGATGATTGAGAAGTGTGCAGAGGAAGACAGATACGATTTCGTAAGAGACGTTCTTATCAGATACAAGGATATCAAGGGCATCTACGGATATAAGATTAAGGATTACTGGAGCAATATCGCAACTGTTGAAGATTATTTCAATACTAATATGGATTTCCTTAAGCCGGAAGTTAGAGATTATTTCTTTAAGCAGTATCCAGATATTTACTCTAAGGTTGATGATCTTCCACCAGCTAAGTTCAATGTTGGTGCAAGTATCTCCAACAGCTTAATCAGTAGCGGTACAATCGTTAACGGTACAGTTGAGAATTCGGTTATTTTCCGTAAGACATTTATTGGCAACAACTGTACAATTAAGAATTCTATTATTCTTAATGATGTATACATCGGTGATAATACATACATCGAGAATTGTATCGTTGAAAGTCATGACACTATTAGAGCTAACTCATACTACAAGGGGGAGAACGGTATTGAGATAGTTCTTGAGGATGGAGAGAGATACTCTATCTAGTGCAAATAAATTCTAGGGGGAATTTTTCAAATGAATATTACGGGTGTACGAGTTCGTAAGATTGCCAATGAAGGCAAGATGAAGGCGGTAGTATCCATTACTATTGATGACGTATTTGTCGTTCATGACATCAAGGTTATTGATGGTGAGAAGGGACTTTTCATTGCGATGCCAAGCAAGAAGGCAACAGATGGAGAGTACAGGGATATTGCTCATCCAATTAACTCCGAAACACGCGAAAGTCTTCAGAAGCTTATCTTAGAAGCTTATGAGAAGTCTTTGCTTGAAGAAGAGTAAACAGGAAAGTTAACTTTCTTGGGGGTTATAGCATAGGGACCACATTGTGGTCCCTATATTTTTATGGAATTATACAGATAATTATTATAGAATTAGAAGGGCATTTACGTTTAACAGGAGATAAATGATGTTTGTTATAGTTGGACTTGGTAACCCTACTAAGGAATATGAGAATACAAGACATAATGCGGGCTTCATGTGCGTGGATAAGCTCGCAGATATGCATGACATTAAGATAAGAGAGCATAAGCACAAGGCACTTGTTGGCAAGGGATATATTGATGGCCAGAAGGTCATACTGGTTAAGCCTCTTACATATATGAATAACAGCGGCGAGAGTGTGCGCGAGGTTGTGGACTTCTACAAGGTTGACCCTGAGAGTGAAGTGATAGTAATCTACGATGACATTGATTTGGATGTTGGAAAGCTGCGCATTCGTGCCAAGGGAAGTGCCGGTGGTCATAATGGAATTAAGAGTATAATCTCTCATCTTGGAACCAATGTATTCGCCCGTATCCGTGTGGGCGTCGGTGCCAAGCCTGAAGGTGGCGACCTGGTTAATCATGTGCTTGGTCACTTCCAGGGTGAGGATAAGAAGATAATGGATGAGGCGACCAGGCTTGCCTCTGATGCGGCCAGAGTTATTATTACTGACAGCATAGATAAGGCAATGAACCTTTATAACTAGTTAAGATGATGAATTCGATTTTAAGCCCGCTTACCGAGTGGGCGGATTACGAACAACTGAAGCAGGGACTTGACAGTGGCAAGACGGTTTCGCTGTCAGGATGTATAGACTCACAGAAGATACATGTACTTGTTGGACTCTGTGAGTTCTTCAGCTGCAAAATTATTGCAACTTATTCAGACATGCGTGTTCGTGAGATTGTTGAGGACTTAAGACTGTATGAGCGTAATGTATATGCATATCCTGCCAAGGATCTGATTTTCTATCAGGCAGATATTCATGGAAGCAAGCTTACGGGTGAGCGAATCCGCGCGCTTAAGCGTCTTGCATCGGGAAGTCCTATCACTATCGTTACGACTTTCGATGCGCTGATGACGCCTATGCTTCCGCTGTCCGTATATAAGGAGCACACACTTAAGATAGATAAGAAGACTCTTATTAATGAAAAAGCGCTTGCAACTGAGCTTGTGGCTATGGGATATACCCGTAACTATCAGGTTGAGAACCCGGGCGAATTCTCGATAAGAGGCGGAATTATAGATATATTTGATCTGACTGAGGATAATCCATACCGTATTGAGCTGTGGGGTGATGACATTGAGTCCATCCGCTCCTTTGATATCGAGAGTCAGCGTTCTTTGGAGAACCTTAGTGGCATAACTGTTTTCCCTGCTACTGAAATAATACTTACAGAAGAAGAATTAAGAAGCGGTGTTAAGAAGATAGAGGCGGAGTCCAAGAAGACTGTTGAGGCTCTTAGAGCACAGTTTAAGACGGAGGAAGCTCACAGGCTTGATGTGACGATTAAGACTCTCAAAGAGGATTTGCTTGAGCTTGGAAGAATGACTAACTTAGAGAGTTATATCCATTTCTTCTATAAAGATACAGGACTGCTCTCATCATTTGCGCCTGCAGGCAAGTCGGTGCTTATTATTGACGAGCCTGGACGTGTGAAGGAGCATGTAGATGCAGTTGCGCTTGAGTTCGAGGAGAGTATGAAGAATCGTCTGGAGAAGGGATATATTCTTCCTACCCAGGTGAAGCTTCTCTCGGGCATTGATGAAGCGGTAAGTAGCTGTGGCCGTATGCCAATTCTGTCGCTGTCCACATTGGAAGACAGGGGACAGATTAATAAGTCTGAGCTTAAGGCTAATATAACAGCCAAGTCTGTATCGCCATATAAGAATCATTTCGAACTGTTAGTTAAAGACCTTGCGACATATAAGAAAAAGGGCTACAGGGTTGTAGTACTCTCGGGTTCGCGTACAAGGGCCAAGAGACTTGCCAAGGATCTGTGTGATAATGACATCACGGCAGTATATTCAGAAGATCCGATGAGAGAGGTGCTTCCGGGTGAGACTCTCTGTAAGTATGGTAATGTACTTAAGGGCTTCGAATATCCTCTACTTAAATATGTTGTGATATCGGAGACAGATATATTCGGCGCTGGTGAGCATAAGAAGCATCATAAGAAGAAGTATTCTGGTCAGAAGATTAATGACTTCGGTGAACTTAAGGTGGGCGACTATGTAGTTCATGAGAATCACGGACTTGGCATCTATCGGGGAATTGAGAAGGTAGAGGTAGAGAAGGTCACCAAGGATTATATGAAGATTGAGTATAAGGATGGTGGTATACTCTACGTCCTTGCAACAGGTCTTGATGTGATTCAGAAGTATGCTTCCGTTGATACGGCCAAGAAGCCTAAGCTTAATAAGCTTGGAACCAAGGAATGGACCAATACCAAGAGCAAGGTTAAGGAAGCTGTGGATGTCGTTGCTACTGATCTTGTTGAATTATATGCAAGAAGACAGGCCAGGTCTGGGTATATGTATTCTCCTGATACGGTATGGCAGAGGGAGTTTGAGGAACTGTTCCCATATGAAGAGACTGAGGATCAGCTTGATGCAGTAGCGGCTACCAAGCGCGATATGGAGAGCAGCAGGATAATGGATCGCCTTATCTGTGGTGATGTTGGGTATGGCAAGACCGAGATAGCCATACGTGCAGCCTTCAAGGCAGTGTCCGAGGGTAAGCAGGTAGCGATACTTGTGCCTACTACTATCTTAGCCCAGCAGCATTATAATACCTTCACGCAGCGAATGAAGGACTTCCCGATAAGGATAGAGATGCTTTCGAGATTCAAGAGTGCATCGGAGCAGAAGGCGGTAATAGCAGACCTTAAGAAGGGTATGGTGGATATTGTAATTGGTACCCACAGGCTTCTGTCTGCAGATGTACTGTATAAGGATCTTGGACTGCTTGTAGTTGATGAGGAGCAGCGCTTCGGCGTAACTCACAAGGAGAAGATTAAGAAGCTTAAAGAGGATGTTGATGTTCTGACTCTTACGGCCACGCCAATACCTAGGACGCTTCATATGTCGCTTATTGGAATCAGGGATATGAGTGTTTTAGAGGAACCACCAGGAGAGAGGCTTCCGATTCAGACCTTCGTATGTGAATACAACGAGGAGATGGTAAGGGAGGCTATCATAAGGGAATTATCCCGTGGCGGTCAGGTATTCTATGTATATAACAGGGTTAATAATATAGCAGATATTGCAGCTAAGGTTCAGGCTCTTGTTCCAGAGGCCAATGTGGCATATGCTCATGGCCAGATGAAGGAGAATGAGCTTGAGAGAATAATGTTTGACTTCGTGGATGGTGAGATTGATGTACTTGTCAGTACAACAATCATTGAGACTGGTATGGATATATCCAATGTTAATACCATCATCATTCATGATTCGGATAAGCTTGGATTGTCACAGCTCTATCAGTTAAGAGGACGTGTTGGAAGGTCGAGCAGAACGGC
>JAZLFL010000023.1:0-3005 GCA_045615825.1 Lachnospiraceae bacterium | reverse complement strand
ATTGATCACCTCCTAACATACTACAAAGCCTTATCGCGCCAACTTTCATTCTACCTTTCACACATATAAGTGTCAATCGATTACCAGACCAAAATGCTTGACATCAATCACCAGAGCCAAATCCTCTACAGCTCGACCTCTATATACTCAAGTTCCTGTTCATCATACACTGCTCTTCCGCCAGTACTGTCTGTAATCTGGTCAGTCACTCGGGTAAGCTCATCCACTGGAACTGCCACAATTATCTTGACCATATCCGTATACTGTTCATCCACCACAATAATATTATTGCTTGCCAGCAGATATTTAAGCTTACCGATTGTGTTATAGTCCACTGTAATACCGAGCCTACGCACTAACAGCATCTTAACCAGTCTTGCATTATTAAGGCCATCCACTGTTGAATCTGTATAAGCTCTTACCAGGCCTCCTGTTCCAAGTAAGACACCACCGAAGTATCTTGTTACAACTACAAGCGTATTAGTAAGCTCTCTTCCCTTAAGCACCTCTAATATTGGCTTACCAGCTGTACCTGATGGTTCTCCATCGTCCGAGAATCGCATAGTCTCACTGTTTTTACCAATAATGAATGCATAGCAGTTATGCCTTGCATCCCAGTACTGCTTCTTAAGCCTGTCTATATGGGCAATTGCCTCCTCTTCACTCTCGACATGGATAATAGTCGAAATAAAACGTGATTTCTTCTCTACAATCTCGCCTTCAGAGGTACCTGAAATTGTGTTATATAATCTGATATCTTCACTCATAGGCTTATTCTATCACACCTGATACTTTTCTTAAAAGAGTCTTAAGAATATATGAAAAAGCTTTATTTTAAGCCTGTATTTTGCTATAATCGTAGGATGTATGAATGAGTATCTTCTTATAATAATAAGATTTTTTGATACACGTATTACGAGGAAATATTATGAATTATTCTAGACAGGGAATTAAGGCCAAGCAGGCCTCTCTCAATTCCATAGGAACAAAGTTTGCTAAGAAGCTGTCTTTGTTACTGACTATGCTGGTTATAATCGTTGTCATTGGTGTGGGCGTAATCGGTGCCGCAGCTGGTATTGGTGTCTTCAAGGGCATTATAGATACAGCTCCGGACATTAGTAATATCGATGTTACTCCAACAGGTTTCTCAACCTTCATCTATGACAACCAGGGACATCAGACAGCTAAATTAGTTGCTTCAGATAGTAACCGTATTCCAGTCAGCTGGGATAAGATACCAGAGAATCTTGCACATGCTTTCGTAGCTATCGAGGATGAGCGATTCTACTCACATAATGGTATCGATATCAAGGGTATCATGCGTGCCGGTGTTACAGCCATCAGAGCCCGTAACCTCTCGCAGGGTGCTTCTACTATCACACAGCAGCTTCTTAAGAATAACGTATTCACTACCTGGACCAGTGAGAACAGTGACATTGATAAGGTTAAGCGTAAGATTCAGGAGCAGTACCTTGCTATTCAGCTTGAGAAGAAGATGGACAAGAATGACATCCTTCTTAACTATATGAATACCATCAACTTAGGCCAGAATACTCTCGGTGTTCAGGCAGCCAGTCTTCGTTATTTTAACAAGCCTGTATATGAACTGACATTATCCGAGTGTGCTGTTATTGCCGGTATCACTCAGAACCCATCGAGATATAACCCTATCTCACATCCTGATAATAATAAGGAGAGACGTGAGAAGGTTCTTGGCAACATGCTTGAGCAGGGCTATGTAACTGAGGCTGAATATAATGAAGCTATCAAAGATGATGTGTACTCAAGAATACAGTCATATAACGATTCTGTTGAGGACACTTCAATCAATACATACTTCGACGATGCTGTTACTGAAGCAGTATATAAGGATCTGTTAGCAGCTGGTTATTCCGATACACAGGCCTATACACTCCTGTACAGTGGTGGTCTCTCAATCTACTCTACTCAGGATCCAGACATTCAGAGAATTGCTGATGAGGTTACATCTTCTGAAGATACATATCCAGAGGGTACAAGATACTACTTAAGCTATTCTCTCTCCGTTGGTAAAGCCAATGGCGACACAGAGAATCATAGCTCTGAGATGTTCAAGAAGTATTTCAAGCAGGATAATGCAAGATTCAATATGCTGTTTAGCAGCTATGATGAAGCATACGAAGCTATTGATACATATCAGCAGGCTGTCATGGAGGAAGGCGATACAGTATTAGCTGAGCGTATATCCATTACACCTCAGCCACAGATATCACTTACTGTAGCCAACCAGGCAACTGGTGAGGTTGTAGCCATGATTGGTGGTCGTGGTCAGAAGGAAGCATCAAGAACACTTAACCGTGCTACTTCTACTACCCGTCAGCCAGGTTCAACCTTCAAGGTAGTATCAACATATGCACCAGCGCTTGACAGTGCAGGACTTACTCTTGCTTCTGTATATAATGATGCACCATTCAATTATGCGAGTGGTACTCCTGTTCATAACTGGTACACAGATTACAGGGGAATCAATTCATTAAGAGTTGGTATTATGAATTCCATGAATATCGTAACTGTTAAGTGTCTGACACAGATTGGACCACAGCTTGGTTATGATTATCTTCTTAACTTCGGATTCACAACACTTGAGTCCGGTAAGGAAGTTAATGGAATGATCTACTCTGATATTCAGCAGTCACTTGCTTTAGGTGGTATCACTAATGGTGTTACTAACTTAGAGCTTAATGCAGCCTATGCATGTATTGCTAATCAGGGTACATATATAAAGCCTAGATTATATACCAAGGTTATTGATCACGATGGTAATACCTTATTAGATAATACTATTCCTGAGACACGTCAGGTACTTAAGCAGACAACTGCTTATCTCCTCACGAGTGCTATGCAGGATGTAGTAACTGGTGGTACTGGTGGAAGTGTTAACTTTGGCGGAATGGCAATTGCCGGTAAGACTGGTACAACATCTGATTATAACGATGTATGGTTCTCAGGATATACACCATACTATA
>JAZLFL010000022.1:0-3499 GCA_045615825.1 Lachnospiraceae bacterium | reverse complement strand
TAACCAGTACTGGTTCAACACGGGGAAGAAGAACTATTACCTGATTGACACTAGGACAATTATATCATGGGCTTAACTAAGCCTATTGTACAAAAGAAACAATAAAGTTTTATATAAACTATGGTATCTAAAAGATACTATACGAGGGGGAGAACCATGAAGAGAATTTTACTTAAGTTAAGTGGCGAGGCACTTGCGGGTGACAAGCATAAGGGCTTTGATGATGAGACTATCATCGGAGTTGCCAAGCAGGTTAAGGAGCTCGTTGATGACGGAATAGAGGTTGGTATCGTAATCGGTGGTGGTAACTTCTGGAGAGGCCGTCAGAATGATACAGTTGACCGTACCAAGTCAGATCAGATTGGAATGTTAGCTACAATTATGAACTGCATCTATGTATCAGAGATGTTCAGAGGAGAGGGTATGATGACTAACATACTTACTCCATTCGAGTGTGGTTCATTCACTAAGCTGTTCTCTAAGGACAGAGCTAATAAGTACTTTGCGAGAGGACATGTAGTATTCTTCGCAGGTGGTACAGGTCATCCATATTTCTCTACAGACACAGGTGTTGTGCTTAGAGCAATCGAGGTTGATGCAGAGGTTATTCTCTTAGCTAAGGCAGTTGATGCCGTATATGATTCGGATCCAAGAATTAATCCGGATGCTAAGAAGTATGACGAGGTATCTATTGATGAAGTGATTGCCAAGAATCTTCAGGTAGTAGATATGACAGCATCTATTCTTGCAAGAGATAATAAGATGCCAATGTGGGTATTCGGCCTTAATGAGCCTAATAGTATTGTTAATACTGTTAAGGGCACATTCAAGGGTACAAAGGTTACAGTATAGTATACGGAGGTTAATTATGGACGCTAGATTACAGGCATATAATGACAAGATGCAGAAGGCTTATGATTTCTTATTAAGTGATTACCTTACAATCAGAGCAGGAAGAGCTAATCCTCAGGTTCTTGATAAGCTTAAGGTTGATTACTATGGAACACCTACACCGATCCAGCAGGTTGGTAACGTATCAGTTCCAGAACCAAGAATGATTCAGATTGCACCTTGGGAGAAGAGCTTAATTAAGGATATTGAGAAGGCTATTCTTTCATCAGATATCGGTATCACACCTTCTAATGATGGTTCTGTAATTAGACTTATCTTCCCAGAACTTACAGAGGAGAGAAGAAAGGACCTTTCCAAGGACGTTAAGAAGAAGGGTGAGGATGCTAAGGTTGCAGTTCGTAACATCCGTCGTGATGGTAATGATTACCTTAAGAAGCTCGGTAAGGAAGACGTATCTGAGGATGAGATTAAGGATATGGAAGAGCAGCTTCAGAAGATGACAGATAAGTTCATTAAGGATATTGATGCTGCAATCGATGATAAGACTAAGGAAATTATGACAGTATAATTCTTATATGATCACATAACATAGAGGGGCCAACGTACAGGGGGCGCCTCTATGTTTTATAGTATGAATTTCTTGATGGAGAATGAAAATGCAGATACCAGAGCATGTTGCGATAATATTAGACGGTAATGGAAGATGGGCAAAGGCCAAAGGTCTTCCCAGGAATGCTGGTCACGTTCAGGGCGCCAAGGTTGTAGAGGATATGTGTGAGATTACCTGGAATATGGGGATTAAGTATTTCACAGTATATGCCTTCTCTACAGAGAACTGGAGCCGACCGGATGACGAGGTAAGCGCCCTTATGAAGTTGCTTCGTAATTATATGGTCAATGCCAAGAAGCGTGCTAACAAGAACAATATGTGTGTCCGCGTAATTGGAGATAAGAGCAGACTTGATAAGGACCTTCAGGAGTCTATTGCAGATCTTGAAGAGGCTACTTCAGGCAATACAGGTCTTCACTTCCAGATAGCTATTAACTATGGTGGACGTGATGAGATTACAAGGGCAGCCAGAAGAATGTATGAGGATGTTAAGGCTGGTAAAATTGATGAGTCTGAGATTACTGACAAGACTCTTAACAACTACCTTGATACAGCTGGTCTTCCTGATCCGGATCTTCTTATCCGTACATGCAGTGAACAGAGAATATCTAACTTCTTATTATGGCAGTTAGCTTATACAGAGTTCTACTTTAGTGATCTGGCATGGCCTGACTTTAGTAAAGAGGAACTTACAAAGGCTATTGAGGCCTACAACAGTAGAAACAGAAAATTCGGTGGATTAAAGGAGTAACCATATGCTCGTAAGAACAATAAGCGGTATTGTGCTGTTTGTGATATTTGCCATATCAATCGTAATTGGAGCTAACGCATTCTTATTATTACTTTTCATAAGCTCCATGATAGCTGTATATGAGTTATCCAAGGTTTTTGGAATACATTCGAAGGATAAGAAGGTTAATGCTCTTGAAGCAGTAATGTATCTGTCAACCATAGCTATTTATCTTACATCTTTAATTAGTGGAATAGATACAATTGATGCAAGGGTAACGGCTGTTATTATAGTTATGATACTAATTCAGCTTGGAATATATGTATTCACATTCCCTAAGTATCATGCTAATCAGATTGCTGCTGCGATATTCAGTGTGTTATATGCACCATTTCTCTTATCATTTGGATACAGAGTTGAGGCATTCTCTGAGCATCCATATGTTATGACTGCACTTATATTCATAGTATCAAGTGCCAGCGATGTGTTCGCCTACTTTGTTGGAGTTACATTTGGTAAGCATAAGCTTGCTCCTGTACTCAGCCCTAAGAAATCAATTGAGGGTTCAGTAGGTGCGATTGTACTTACATCGCTCTCATGTATGTTATATGTATTCTGCGTAAGCAAGGCCGGTTATATGGAGATGAACCTTGGCCTGTTTGCAGTGATTGGTGCTGTAGGAAGCATTATATCTCAGATTGGAGACCTTGCAGCCTCAGCGATCAAGCGTAATTTCGATATTAAGGATTATGGCAATCTTATTCCAGGTCATGGTGGAGTTATGGACCGCCTGGACAGCTGCATTGTTACCATGCCAATCATATATCTGATATTACAGTTTATAAAATAAATTATTAATCGGGGATTGTTATGAAGAGATTATCAGTGCTTGGATCAACAGGATCCATTGGTACTCAGACACTTGAGATTGTAAGAGAGAATAGTGAAGAGCTTAGTGTATATGCGCTTGCGGCTAACAGCCAGGTAGAGCTTATGGAGAAGCAGATTCGTGAGTTCAAGCCAGCATATGCGTGTATGTGCGATGAGGACGCGGCAAGGAAGCTTAAGGTTGCAGTAGCCGATACAGATACTACAATCGTATCAGGTATGGAAGGCCTTATCATGATATCTTCACTTGATGAGATTGATATAGTTGTTACAGCCATCGTGGGAATGATTGGTATCAGGCCTACAATAGCTGCAATTAATGCAGGCAAGGATATTGCACTCGCCAATAAGGAGACACTTGTAACAGCAGGTCACATCATTATGCCACTTGCCAAGGAGAAGGGAGTTAAGATTCTTCC
>JAZLFL010000021.1:0-5444 GCA_045615825.1 Lachnospiraceae bacterium | reverse complement strand
ATAGAGGAGCACATCAAGACCTGCGTCAACCTTATAGCCCTTCTCACCAAATGCCCAGATAACTCCCTTAGGATATGCTGTCCAGTTGTCATCGCCCTTTGGATTCATATCGTCAAGAGATGAATTGATTACACCAAGCTCCTCGAAATTCATTGAATAGAATCTGAGCGCTCTGTCAGCTCTCTTGCGAACAGCCATATATGTTCCAATAGTTAATGCACACGGGAACACATGACCTCCATTGTAATCAGTGTGCTCACCAATGAGATTAACTCTTCCTGGCGCATAATATACCTTCACACCTTCTGCATCACCATATATCTTAGCAAATTCATTAATTAATTTTGTTTTCATAGCCACCCCTTAAACAAAAACATTTCTTAAGCTAGTGTATCAAGTATCTCTAAGCTTTTGAATTGGAAATTTATAACATTACCACGAATTTTCTTCGCTATCTCACAAAGTTCCGTTAAAACATCCTCTTTAACAGTGAAGGAATAAACCTTTGATACTTCACTGTCATTAATATAATCAACCGAATACACTGTAGAACTTAGATATTCTCCATCAGCTTTCTTAGGAATACCGGGGAATTCTCCATTAACCATAATAGCCTTTATTTCAAAAATCGCTCTGACTAGCCTGTTATCAAAGCTTTCACTCATAAGAGCACGCATGCTTTGATATACAAGCTTCAGCATATCCTTTTCATCATTATTCTCACGGCAGTAATAATCTGCAATCTCAAGGAAATACATCCCATAATATGCACTGTCAAAGTCACTTCTAAGTTCTTCGAAGTAATTCTTAACGTTAATCTCCTTAACAGTATAGGAATTCCTTCCCTCATAGTGCGCAAATGTTCCGGAGGTAAACGGCGTTGTACCTGCAATAAATCTGCTATTCGGCCTCCTGGCGCCCTTCGCAAATGCGCTGATCTTGCCTCGTTCAGCTGTTAATATCACTATTCTTCTGTCAAAATCCCCAATAGGTTCGGACTTGAGTACGATACCCGTAACTTCAACATGTTCCTGCATAATAATTTGCTTAATATCCTCTAATAATTTATAATCAAATGGTCACAGCAATTTTTCTAAATTATTTTATCAAAATGAATTATATTAACGATTTATTTCATAATTATGTATTAATGACTGCGGTTATTGGCTGGTTCTCCGCACAGGTAGTCAAGACAATAATCGATTTTGCAATCAATAAGAAGTTAACCTTGGAGCGTCTGGTTGGTTCTGGCGGAATGCCAAGCTGCCACTCCGCAACAGTGTGTGCACTCTCTACAGCATGTGCAATTGCGCATGGCTTATCTTCTACGGAATTCGCATTGGCAGCAATACTTGCAATTATTGTAATGTATGATGCCAGAGGTGTCCGCAGAGAGACCGGTAACCAGGCTGAGGTATTAAACGAGATCATTGACTTCCTCAAAAATTCAAGCCCTGAGTCCCTTAAGTTCACTCAGGAGAATCTCAAAGAGCTCATTGGTCATACCCCACTTCAGGTACTCTTCGGAGCAATATTCGGAATAATTGTTGGATTAGCAACATATCCAATATTCTTCTAGATTTAACTACATAAATGTATATTTTCAAAAGACGCTGATACTTACATATCAGCGTCTTTTGGATTATAGCCAAAGTTCTTCATTAAAAAGTCTGAATCTCTCCAGTCCTTCTTTACCTTAACCCACAACTGAAGGAATACCTTACATTCAAGCATTTCTTCTATCTCAGGGCGTGCAAGGGTACCAATCTTTTTTAGCATTGATCCACCCTTACCAATAATAATTCCCTTGTGGGAATCCTTCTCACATACAATAGTTGCATCTATTCTGCAGAGATTCTTCTCGAATTTCATAGACTCTATAGCAACTGCAACACCATGCGGTATCTCATCTTCAAGTGACCATAAGGCCTTCTCTCTAATTAACTCAGCAACTATCTGGCGTTCTGGCTGGTCAGTAATAGTATCCTCATCATAATATGGAGCCCCATATGGAAGATATGACATAAGTGAGTCAATAAGTTCATCAACACCCTTACCAGTCTTGGCAGATACAGGAATAATCTCATCGAAATCCATAGCCTTACGATAAGTATCAATTACCTCTAATACCTGCTCCTTTTTGATGGTATCCATCTTATTAATAACTAAAAATATCGCAATATTCTTAGCCTTCTTAAGAGTCTCAATAATTGCCTGCTCACCAGCGCCAATAAAAGTAGTCGGCTCAACAATCCACATTACTGC
Source organism: Lachnospiraceae bacterium (assembly GCA_045615825.1). Classification (GTDB taxonomy): domain Bacteria; phylum Bacillota; class Clostridia; order Lachnospirales; family Lachnospiraceae; genus Colinaster. The sequence continues at coordinate 3,179 of JAZLFL010000021.1, read as the reverse complement.
ATCTACATCAACAATTGACTTCTGGGCGACTGATACCATGTAATCTCCAAGCTTATTCTTGGACTTATGAATTCCAGGAGTATCAACAAATACAATCTGTCCCTTATCGGATGTATATACTGTTCTGATACGGTTACGCGTCGTCTGCGGCTTATTAGATGTAATGGCAATCTTCTGACCAATAATATAGTTCATAAGTGTGGACTTACCTACATTAGGACGGCCAATTATACTTACGAAACCCGCCTTACTGTTACTGTTATATCCACTACCACTATTTGCAAAATAGCTATCCAAATCCATTACTCATTCTCCTTCAACTCAGCCTGCTTCTTCGCATTTTTCTTAGCTTCTTTCTTAGCTTCTTTCTTAGCCGCCCTCTTGGCTGCTCTCTCAGCCACCTTCTCAGGATTACGTGCGCGCACCTTTTTTTCAATCTTATAAACAATCGAAAGAATTATTCCCCAGAGTACAAAATATGGAATCTTAATAACAAACCATATTGCGAATTCCTTAAGGCCCGAACAAATGGAAGTAATACTGTTAATAAATCCCTCACCCATTCGCTGAAGCGAAGTCTTATCAGGTTCAACAGTAACTGTATAATCAATAACCTCATTAATAGTCAGGGTTACTGTACTGTAATCAATCTTATTATCATATGTACGGATCTGGCTCTCCATGCTGTCAAGCTGGTACTTAACCTCTGTAAGCCTGTCTTCAACGGTTATAATATCCTCGATTGTCTCGGCAGACTTAATAAACTCCATTAGTCTGGTCTGCTCTTCCATAAGCATCTTCTTATGGCTCTCAAGATCAACATAATCAAGTGTTACATCCTTAACATTTTCTGAGCGGTAAGTAATGTTAGAATTCTCACCGATAGAAGCTATGAACTTATCCAGACTCACTGCTGGTATTCTGGCAACAACAGTAGCTCTCTTCTCCGATCTGTATGTACTGTACTGGCTACCAAAATAGCCATCCATACGCTCAATATAACCGCCAAGTGCTACTATCTGATCATTCACACTATTAACCAACGAATCGAATGCCTTGGTCTCTACTGTAAGATCCACAGACTTAATAAGCTTACGGTTACTCGTAGTCGCATTCTCTGTAGCAGTTACAGATGAGTTATCTGCTGCACCATTCTCATATTCTCCACCGAACGATGCATCATACTCTGCAACAGCTTCTTCAGATGCTGCCATTTCAGTCTTATACATTGCCGGCTCACTTGTCGCAAACGAACCCTTTACACTTGATCCACACGCTGTCAGTATCACCGATAATGACAGCATACTTATAATAAATCTAATTCTCATAATTCCCCTGACTTAACTAGAAAAGTGGCGCAACACTTCCAAATATGTCACTAACTTCCTTAATCTTCTCATCATTACCAACTACACAAAGGCACTTATTATCAAGTACCGCCTCTGCATATGCCGCAAGTCCCTGTATGGTCTCGCAGGTAGTACCTAAGAGCTCGTCCCTCTCCTTCTGAAGGAATGCCTCATCAACGCCCGTCATATATGCACTAAGAGACTTAATAGCCTTATTGGCAGGTGTAAGAGGTGTATCAAGATCACTGATTGCACCAATTATATACTGAGTCATTGCACGCTTATCTGCATTGAAGCTCTTAAGATACTCTGGCACGCCTTCATATACATCAATAGTCTTAGTAAGATTAGGATCTCTGTAGGATACGAAATAGCTGTCTCCATTCATACCAAAGCCCGACATGCATCCATATGCACCACCCTTGACACGGATATTATTCCACAGATAATCATATCCCATAATCACCTTGAGCGCTCTTAAGCTTCCTGTATATTCAAGGCCATTATCCATGTAGTTACCCGCTCTGCACACATACTGCACCTGTGAAGCTGATGTGAAGCCCTCGTTTTTAACCTCAACTGCAGGATTGAAGGTCTCTTCACTACACTCCTTTTCAGGTAAAAGTGCAAGCAACTTACCTGCCTCCTTAGCGAAGACTTCGTACTCCTTCTCACTGCCGGTAAAGTCGAACATTACATTATTGCTAACGAATATATATGATGCAAGCTCCTTAATATTATCAATAAGCTCATCCTTCCTGGCATCATAGTCCTTAGCATAAACATCTGTTAATCTGTATGCCTCCATACCTGATAATACTTCAGATATAGCTGCACCCTTGCTTACATAGCTCATTGCTCTGTGAAGTGCAACAAGATGACCTGCTCCTATCATCGACTCCTGATTACGGCTGATTAACTCATCAATAAGCTCATGAATTCTCTCGGCAGAATCATAATTAGTCCTTAAGATAATCTCTTCCATAAGTTCAAACACTTTAGGAAGATCACCCTCAAGACACTTGCCCTTCCAGTCAAATGTTATTGTTCTTAAATCACGATTCCCCTTCTGCTCATAATGATTAATAGCAGGAGTGAGTCCGCCAATCTCCATATATATCTTATTATAAAGCTCCTGATACGAGTAATTAGCTGTATCAACAAGACCAATAATATTCTTAAAAAGTGGCAGATATGGGAATAATCGTGCAGGGATATTATTAATATTAAATATCACTCTTGTATAATCAATTCCATTAGTATGAATAGGATGATATATTACCTTCCTGCCTTCTATCTCACGAATATCATTATACAGAGGCGCTGCTTCCTTCTTAATATCATCAATCTCAAGAACAGGAATACAGCTTAATGCCTCAGGGCTGTCCTCTTTTTCCTGATATGCAATAAGCTCTGCCGTGTCATTAACTAATTTATCTATCTCTTCTGCACTAAGGGTAGCCTTATATTCAGCTAACTTAAGCTTAAGCTCTTCATCCTCAGCATTAACCAGTCCAACAGATGGAGTTACTACAACAATAGAACTGTGGGTATTATCAATAAGCCCTTTCTTAACAAGGCCTTCATAATATCCAGTATCAATCTTAGCTCTTAGCGACTTAAAGGTTGCATCAGCCTCAATATGAATAAATGGAAGTTCATCATCGTATAACCAGCTGTCCAGTGCCTGCAGTCCATACATAAGACCTGGTGGATATGAACCAAAATCAGCTTCCCTGTATCTGAACTCAAGGCCATTAAGACCTGCAAGCAGCGTATTACGGTCGAAGCCATTAGTAACCACATCATTCAATATCTTATTTACAAGTG
>JAZLFL010000020.1:0-2559 GCA_045615825.1 Lachnospiraceae bacterium | reverse complement strand
AGGAACAGTATGAAATGGTTCATAGGGACGGCGGAGTTGTAATACAGGCACATCCATTCAGAGAGGCAGATTACATAGGAGAGAAGATTCAGTACCCATACGATGTGGATGGCATCGAAGTCCTTAATATCTCCAATGGTAATAAGGAAGGATCGGGGCTTAGAGAATGTCTGTGGGATGTGAAGGCCTTAGAATATGCTAAGAAGCATAATCTTCATATGACATCGGGCTCGGATGTACACTCGGTTCAGATGATGGGCTGCGGAATGGGATTTAAGCATAAGCTGGAATCAATTCAGGACTTTAACAGAGCTGTTCTGAATGATGAAGGAATAATATTATATTAGGGAGATAAGATAATGGGATTTTGTTCGCATAATGAAATAGATAAGTTCGCATATAATGACTGTGTGGTAACAGGAGTCATGAAGTCAGAGGATGGCTTAATTATTAATCTTGAGGCACTAATAGTTAAGGCAAATAATTCACAGAATACCAACTTCACTGACAGCTATGCCGGTGATACAGTATGCAGACTTACAGGCTTTAAGCTTAATAAGGTAAGCAAGATTGGATTCAGATACTATGATGCGGATGATAATCTTGTGGAAGAGGTTCCCGACGAGGTATTATCCCTTGATGATGACAAGCTGCTTGAACTTATGAAGGAGATGTATCTGTATAAGCTTGAGAGCCTGGAGGGAGATAAGCTGTATCATTTAGAGATAGAGACAATGGAAGAGGATGTATCTATTCCAACGGATTCATATGAGATTGTGTTCACAGCTGATGACATTGATATAAGCTGGGACAGATATATGAACAGTGTACAGAACTAAGATAATGAAATTATTAAAGCGGCGATTGAATCGCCGCTTCGTTGTTATATGAAATATTTGATTATGCCAAGTATCAGCAGGTGCACCGGGTATACTGCGTAGTAGAATAGCTTGTTAAGCTGGTGGCCTTTAGTGCCATCGTATGCTGCAATGAAGAAGACTGATAAGGCAGCATAGAGCTGAGTGCTTAAGGATGATGATAATATACGGCATATTCCCGACACAGAGGTAATAAGACCTGGATGCTCTATTGCACCTTTGACAACCAGACTAATATATATGATGCCTAACATACTGCCGAAAAGCTGAATCGGAGTCTTTTTACCATCATGGTCATAAGCATATAGTCCAAGGAGATAGAACGGAGTTACCTCACCATATTCTATATTGGTGATATGGCCGATTATAATAGTAAGCACTATGCCAATGAATGATAGTAACATAGTGACTGGCTTGGAGTACTGAAGAGTCCTGACCTTATCAAGGAATATCAGAAGGACCAGCGCCAGTGCCAGAGTGAATAATACATTCTGGTCACCAAATTCCAACCATGTTAATGTGTGCGCGAAATCAAAAAGCGGCTCAGTGATAACTGCTGATATAAGAAGCCACATCAGATAATGCAGACGGCTACGGGTGTGCTTAAAGCCCTGAATAAGCAGATAGACAAACAGTGGATATGACAGACGTCCCAGTGTTCGCATTATCTCGTAGATTCCATCATAAGTACCGGTCACGTTAATGGCAGGCAGAAGAATCGCACCTATATGATCTATAATCATGAATAGAATTGCGAGTCCCTTAAGGGAAGCCGATGAGTAACGCCTTCCTAAGAATGTATATGAAGATGTTATAGCGTCAGTTTGCTGTTCCATAATCATTATGATACACTATTCTCTCGTAAAATGACTATTAAATGTAGTATTATAAGTAATATAAATATAAACACATGGAGATATAATGGACGAAACAAGTATTATACAGCTGATAATTATAATTGCACTTATTCTGCTCTCTGCGTTCTTCTCATCAGCAGAGACAGCACTTACAACCTTAAGTGAGGCTAAAGTAAGATCTCTTGTAGATGAGGAAAGAAAGGGAGCGTCAACACTTGAGAAGATAGTAACTCACTATGGCAAGATGTTAAGCACTATTCTTATCGGGAATAACATAGTTAATATTGCAGCATCTTCGCTTGTTACGACTTTCACTATAAGGATATGGGGGAATTATGCAATAGGTATTGCAACCGGTGTACTTACTCTTACAGTGCTACTTATTGGTGAGATAGTACCTAAGAATGTGGCTAAGATTCAGGGCGAGAAAATGGCACTTGTGTATGCGCCTGTAATATATGCCTTGATGTGTGTGCTTACACCGATAATATGGGCAGTGGACAGATTTGCAAGGGTTCTTATGTGGTTGCTTCACATTGATCCAGATGCCAAAAATGGTATAACTGAGGCTGAGCTTCGTACTTACGTTGAAGTAGGAGTCGAGGATGGTGCTATAGAGACAGAAGAGAAGGTTATCATCAATAATGTATTTGACTTCTCTGATTCGGTAGCAAGAGAGATTATGATTCCTAATGTTGATATGGTATGTCTGGAAGAAGATGCTGGGTATGATGAGGTGCTTGGCAGATTCAGGGAGCATATGTATACCAGACTTCCAGTATATAAGGGTGATACGGATAATATCATCGGTATGGTCAATATTA
>JAZLFL010000019.1:0-3921 GCA_045615825.1 Lachnospiraceae bacterium | reverse complement strand
TCCTTCATAATGTCATACAGTCTCTGGTTACCCATGATTACTGTATCCATTACTGTATACTCATCATATTTGAAGTGGTCCTGCTCAAGTACTGACATTCTCTGACCAGGAGTCATTGCGATATCTCCCTTAGTTGTCTCAAGCTTGCCAGACAGAATCTTAAGGAATGTAGACTTACCAGCACCATTGGCACCAATAAGACCATAACAATTGCCTTCTGTGAACTTAATGTTGACATCCTCGAATAAAGCCTTCTTACCTATTCTCAGAGTGACATTATTAGCACTAATCATAACTCTCTCCTCACATATTTATTAACCTTCTACAATAAGGTATCTTCCATCACCTATATCGAAGACCTCATCGGCTGAAAGGATTCCATCAACATCGGCTCCCTCCATATCGATAACCTCGCCCTCGAAATACTCATATACTTCCTTCGCAGAACTTACAACCTGAGCGAAGCAGTCCTCTAAAAACTCTGCTGCCTCTTCCCTGTCAGTTGCCACTTCCTCTGGAAACAGCTGAAGCTGATCCCTTAAAAATACATCTAGAACTTTTTCATCAAAATCGCCCATACAATCCCCTATTCTATACTATTAAAGGCCATTAGTCCACTAATTTAAGAGCCCGGAAGACTCCCCTGGTATCCTTACACTGGCTGTTCTGTGATGAATCTTCTGGTCACATGGTAGTCAGCCTCTAATTCCTTGGCAAGCCCTTCTTCAGCTTCCTTCACAGCATCCTTACAGAACTGAGTCTGTGAATTAAGTTCATCGGAAGACTTCTTGGCCTTCCTGTAGGTGCCATCATTCTTGAGGATGTGAGCCTTCCTTGTATCTGCTAACTGTACATCAAGAATTCTCTTAAGCTTATCCTTAAGGTCATCCTGCTCAACTGGGAACAGGATCTCAACACGTCTCTCAAGGTTACGTGGCATCCAGTCAGCACTGCCACAGTAGAATTCAGGTTTACTATTATTCTCGAAATAGAATATTCTGCTGTGCTCTAAGAAGTTACCAACAATTGATCTGACTGTTATATTCTCACTTACTCCAGGAATTCCTGTCTTAAGACAGCATATTCCTCTGACAATAAGTTCAATCTTAACGCCTGCTGCCGATGCCTCATATAATGCATTGATGATATCCGAATCACACAACGAGTTCATCTTGGCAATAATATGTCCTGTTCTTCCATTTGCGGCATTATCCCTCTCTCTTCCAATAAGATAAAGGAACTTATCCTTAAGCCATAATGGAGCAACACTCAATCTGTTCCATGAAGCAGGCTCGGAATATCCTGACAGCATGTTGAATACTGCTGTTGCATCCTCGCCATAAGTCTCCTTACATGTGAACATACCAACGTCTGTATATAGCTTGGCAGTAGAGTCATTATAATTACCCGTTCCAAGGTGGATATATCTTCTGATTCCATCCTCTTCACTTCTGACTACAAGCGCAATCTTACTGTGTGTCTTAAGTCCTACAAGACCATATATTACATGACATCCCGCATGCTCAAGCTTCCTTGCCCATACAATATTATTCTCTTCATCGAATCTTGCCTTAAGCTCAACAAGAACAGTTACCTGCTTACCATTCTCAGCCGCCTGTGCAAGTGCTGCTACGATTGGTGAATTACCACTTACTCGGTATAAAGTCATCTTAATGGCAAGGACCTGTGGATCAACACTGGCCTGTCTGATGAAGTTAACAACTGGCTCGAATGTCTGGTATGGATGATGCATTAATATATCAGCCTTCCTGATGGCTGCGAATATATCATCTGCATTGTCTATCTCTGGAACTGGCTGTGGAGTATACTTTGGCTCCTTGAATGACTCATCCACATCAAGACCGTACAGCTTCATACATACAGTAAGGTCCAGTGGTCCATCGATGTAATATATCTCATCTTTTTTAACCATAAGCTCCTGTTTAAGGAACTCTAACAGTCTCTCATCTGTATCATGCTGGATCTCAAGTCTGATTACTTCGCCCCACTGGCGCTTCTTAATCTGCTTCTCAATCTCCTTTAAGAGGTCTGCTGCCTCTTCCTCGTCGATCTCAAGGTCGGCATTACGCATGATTCTGAACTGACAGGTTGTGATAATGTCATAGTTAAGGAACAGTTTCTCAATATTTCTCTCAATAACACTCTCAAGTAATACTAAGGTTCTGCCTTCCTCATCACTGTCAGGCACCTCAATAATTCTTGGAAGTACGCTTGGCACCTGAACTGTTGCGAAGTCGCATTCAGCATCCTCTTCCTTCTTACGCTTAACAAGCGCACCGATATTAAGTGACTTGTTCCTGATAAGAGGGAATGGTCTTGAGCTGTCTACCGCCATTGGAGTTAATACCGGGTATACGCTCTCCTCGAAATATCTGTCGATAAAATCAAGCTGCTTATTCTTAAGTGTAGTAATATCTCTTACAAGCTTGATGCCCACATTCCCCATCTCTCTCTGAAGGACATTGAAGGTATCATACTGCTCAGCGACAAGATCGTGAGTGGCTGTTCCAAGCTTCTTAATCTGCTGCTTGGGAGTCATACCTGCGATGTCCGGCTTCTTATATCCGGCATTATCCATATCCTTCAAGGATGCCACGCGGATCATGAAAAATTCATCCAGGTTGGATGCTGTAATTGCAAGGAACTTAAGGCGCTCGAAAAGCGGAATATCCTTATCCTTGGCTTCACTTAATACTCTCCTGTCGAACTGTATCCAGCTAAGCTCTCTGTTATAATAATTATCTGGATTATTTAAATCTAATTTACCCATATGCGCCTCCACTCTACAGGCTTGGTTTCTGAATAATAACTGGTCTTACATTGAATATCTCTTCGAAGAAATCCGATCTCTTTTTGAACAGTCCCTTCTCAAGAGTCATATCCTTATTGGTATATATAGTAACGTTAAGGGTATCTCCCTTAAGGCTCACCTTCACATCATTAACCTTCTGCTTCTGGCTCTTATCAAGACCATTCGCAATTCTTAATATTGCCACAAGCTTGGCGATTCTTAAGTATGCTTCCTCGTCATACATCATGATGCTCGCCTTATCAACATCGAAGTCGAGATATGCATGGTTATGCTTAACTACGTTGGCAAGAATCTCCTTCTCATCCTCAGACAGACCAATAATCTCAGTCGACATTATGATATCGTGACTACAGTCAGAGAGGTTATGAAGACTTATATATTTACCACAGTCATGAAGGATTGTAGCAAGTCTGAGGATCAGTCTGTCACGCTTATTAAGTCCGTGTACACCCTTTATTCCGTCAAAAATGGCAAGACTGATTTTCTCTAAGTTCTGACTTCTCTTCTCATCTCCGAGATATCGTCTGCTTAGGCTTCTTGCACAGGCAATGATATCCTCATCGAAGTTATGCTCAATTGTAATAAGCTTCTTACGTTCACCGTACTCATACGCAATACCTTCGGTAAGAGTAGCACCCGGTGACCATATCTGCTTAACTGACATTGTATCTACGATATTTCTAACAAGTGATGCTGCAACTAATACAAGCTCCCTGTTCTCTATTGCAACAGAATATTTCCTGCAGAACTCAATTGGATTCATCTCACGTAGCTTCTGGCAGAAAGACAGGAATCTGTCTGTTGATATGAAGCCCGGTCTGTCAGAATCCTTGGTTCTGTTGCATGTAATAGGTGATAAATAGTCATCTACAATAATCAGATTCTCTACCTTTCGGTTCTTCATATAAAGTCTTGAGAATACTGACAGCTGACCGCCTATCATCTCATTTAACATATCCTCATATCTTGAAGGCTTGACGTCAAGACCATGTAATCTCTCAGATAATCTGATAATACCAAGGTCAATATTCTGCGTTACATCAAGCTTATCCTTCTCAAATAATGAGATCTGAATACTTCCACCACCA
>JAZLFL010000018.1:0-10440 GCA_045615825.1 Lachnospiraceae bacterium | reverse complement strand
CAGCAACCATGATGATATATATGGACATATCATCAAAGCTATTAGGGAGGATTAGATGTTAATAAGTTATGACAAGGTAATAAAGCAGATAGAGAGGCTGGAAAAAGAGCGCGAGAAACTCACGGAACAGATTAATGAATGTCCGGCAGGGGAGCTTACGTGCGCCAGGAATGGTAAGGGATATAAGTGGTACGTTTTCAAAAAGGGGAAGACAGAGTATTTGCCGAAAGTGAATGAGAAATTGGCAATTCAGCTTGCGGTCAAGAAATATCTGCAGCTGAAATTAAGAGATAATGAGATAGAAGTCAGTGGGCTTAAGAAATATTTAAAAAGTATAGAGAAAATAACAACTTATAAACTTAATTCGAGTTCGTTTTTTTACAATAGTGAGTATGCGCGCCTGGTGGAGGATCATTATGAACCATTAAATCCACAATTAGAAAAGTGGAAGAATGAAAAATATGAGAAATGCTTAAGAAATCCTGAGCATCTTGTCATAAAGGGCACGGAGGGAAGAATGCTCAGATCAAAATCGGAGGCCTTGATCGACCTGCTGCTGTATACGAACAGAATTCCATTTAGATATGAGGACCGGCTGGTATTAGAGGGCATGATGATATATCCGGATTTTACGATAAGACATCCTAAGACCGGGGATACGATTGTATGGGAGCATTTTGGGATGATGGATAATCCGGCATATGCAGAAAAGGCCTTCGAAAAGCTGAAGCTATATGCGAGGAATGGATATATTCTTTCAATTAACCTAATAGCGACATTTGAAACTACAGACAGTCCCTTGAGTACAGAGGAAGCGAGCTGGTACATTGATAAATATCTTTCATAAAAGATGTTTATATAAAGTTACAAGCGCGAGTGGACGTATCAGTCTGTAATCAAGGAATCTAATAGAAAAATACAATCAACAAAATATCAGAGCCAAACAAATTGATTGAGATTTGCATATAATGCAAGTATAATTGTTATTTAGTAGGCAGATAGAAATTCTTGAGCTAACTGAACGCTTAATAAATATATTGAGGAGGATTATTATGACAGAGTTAAAGCCAATTAAAGAAGGCAAGGTAAGAGAGATTTATGATAATGGTGACAGCTTAATTATGGTTGCTACAGACCGTATCAGCTGCTTCGATGTAATTCTTGGTAATGAAGTGACTAAGAAGGGTACAGTGCTTACACAGATGAGTAAGTTCTGGTTTGATTATACATCGGATATCCTTCCTAACCACATGATTTCAGTTGATGTTAATGATATGCCGGAGTTCTTCAGACAGCCTAAGTTCGATGGTAACAGTATGATGTGCAAGAAGCTTGAGATGCTTCCGGTTGAGTGTATCGTACGTGGATATATCACAGGTTCTGGCTGGGCAAGCTATAAGGAGAACGGTACTGTATGTGGCATCAAGCTTCCAGAAGGCCTTAAGGAGTCTGATAAGCTTCCTGAGCCAATCTACACACCTTCAACAAAGGCTGAGATTGGTGATCATGATGAGAATATCTCATATGAGGCAAGCGTTGAGTATCTTGAGAAGAGGTTCCCAGGCAAGGGCGAGGAGTATGCAAGCAAGCTTCGTGATTACACAATCGCTCTTTACAAGAAGTGTGCAGAGTATGCGCTTACTAAGGGTATTATTATCGCTGATACTAAGTTCGAGTTCGGTCTTGATGAGAATGGTGATATCGTGATTGGTGATGAGATGCTTACTCCAGATTCTTCAAGATTCTGGCCAGCAGACGTGTACGAGCCAGGTCATGGTCAGCCATCATTTGACAAGCAGTTCGCAAGAGACTGGCTCAAGAGCAACGAGCATGACTGGGTGCTTCCACAGGAGATTGTTGATAAGACAATCGAGAAGTATCTTCAGGGATATGAGCTTATCACAGGCAAGCCACTATAAGAAGCAGTGGTACAGTTTACTTTGTTAAAAGTGAATGCGACTTAGGCAGTGTAATAATGTACAGATTACTAGCTATTTTAATGACAATTGTATTAATGGTACCCCTTGCCGGGTGTGGCAACAGTACTAAGGATAATACCAAGATTGTACTTACTGCCGGCTTTGATAAGGATGAGGTATTCCGAATAGAAGATATATCATGCTATCTTCCTGAGATGATGGTATATCTGACCAATATCCAGGATCAGTATGAGACTGTATATGGAACGGAGATATGGGATACCAATATTGACGGAACATCACTCGAAGATAACGTCAAGGATATGGCTCTTTCCAAGATGGCACAGGTTAAGGCGATTAATCTGTTGGCGAGGAGATATAATATTAAGCTTGATGATAACGAGGAATGGATAATAAGCCAGGCAACGGATGCATATATGGGTTCACTTAGTGCATCAGAGATAGAACTTATGGGAATTGACAGGGATGTAATCCTTGGGCTTTACAGGGAATATGCGATTTCCGAGAAGCTGTATGAGGAGATTATCCGAGATGTTAACCCTGAGATATCCGATGATGAAGCGAGAACCATCACGGTTAAGCACATACTTATTAAGACTTATAATCTTGATGAGGATGGCAACAGAGTCAGATATACGAAGTATGCCAAGCAGGTAGCAAGGAATACTGCAGAAGAAGCACTGAGACGGGCCGAAGCCGGAGAAGATTTTGACAAGCTTGCAGATGAGTATAGTGATGATCTGCAGGTAACATACTCTTTTGGTAAAGGTGAGATGGATGCTGTTTTTGAAAATGCGGCATTCAACTTGGGGACTGATGAAATATCTGCTATAATAGAGACAGAGTATGGTTATCATATAATCAAGTGTATCAGTACTTTTAATAAAGAGGTTACTGATGAGAATAAGATTAAGATAGTTGATAAGAGGAAGAATGAAGCTTTTTCTAATGAGTATGACGAGTTCGTAAGTACTCTTACCAAGGATCTTAATTCTGAGCTTTGGGATCAGGTGACATTTATTAACGATCCTTCGGTTGACACAAGTAACTTTTTTGAGATTTTTGATGATTATTGGAGGGACAGATAATGGCAAATTTACTTATATGTGACGACGCTATGTTTATGAGGGCAGCCATTAAGAAGACTGTTGAGGAAGCTGGTCATTCAGTTGTTGCTGAGGCAGGCACAGGTGTTGAATGTATTGAAGAGTATAAGACATGGAAGCCTGATATGATTCTTATGGATATTACAATGCCTGATATGGATGGTATTGAGGCAACTAAGAGAATTATCGCTGAAGATCCAAATGCTAAGATTATTATGGTATCTGCCCTTGGACAGATGGAGATGGTTGTAAGAGCTATTACAGCCGGAGCTAAGGACTTTATTGTTAAGCCTGTTGATAATGACAAGCTTACATCATGCATCAAAAAGTACTTATAATTACCTGTTTATAAAAGTTTAATAATTTGAAAAACACTGTATTTATGCGGTTTTTAGGACATTTATTAGCACTCAGAACATCTGAGTGCTAATTTTTTATTGACTTTAATTTTGAGTGGTTTATACTTTTATTTGTGGTAAAAATACGGGGACTTCCCCGGGGTATTATATATAACAGGAGGCGATTAGTATGGCAGAGAGACATGGTAGTCTGTCGATAAGCAGCGATAACATTTTTCCTATTATTAAGAAGTGGATGTATTCGGATCATGACATTTTCTACAGGGAGTTAATCTCTAATGGTTGTGATGCAATCACTAAGCTCAAGAAGCTTGATATGATGGGTGAGTATACACTTCCTAATGATTACAAGGCTAAGATTCAGGTTATCTGTAATCCAGAGGACAAGACTCTTACATTCATTGATAATGGTCTTGGTATGACAGCTGACGAGGTTGAGGAATATATCAACCAGATCGCATTCTCAGGTGCAACAGATTTCATTGAGAAGTATAAGGATAAGGCTAATGATGATCAGATTATTGGTCATTTCGGACTTGGTTTCTATTCAGCGTTCATGGTAGCTGATGAAGTACATATTGATACACTTTCATATCAGAACGGTGCTACAGCTGTTCACTGGGAGTGTGACGGTGGTACAGAGTTTTCTATGAAGGATGGAGACTATGACACAGTTGGTACTAAGATTACACTTTTCTTAAACGAGGATGTTCTTGAGTTCTGTAACATCTATAAGGCAAGAGAGGTTATTAAGAAGTACTGTTCTTTCATGCCAACAGAGATTTATCTTTCAAAGGCTAATGATGACAGCACAGAGACAATTGACAAGGGCGAAGAGCTTCCTACAGATGAGATTGTTGAGACAATAGCACCAAAGGAAGATGACAAGGATAAGAAGATCAGACTTAAGATTAAGAAGCGTCCTGAGCTTCTTAACGAGACTAAGCCACTTTGGACAAAGCATCCTAATGACTGCTCTAAGGATGATTACATCGAGTTCTATCGTAAGGTATTCCAGGATTACAAGGAACCACTTTTCTGGATTCACCTTAATATGGATTATCCATTTAACTTAAAGGGAATTCTCTACTTCCCTAAGATTAATATGGAATATGAGTCAATTGAAGGAACTATTAAGTTATATAACAACCAGGTATTTATTGCAGATAATATCAAGGAGGTTATTCCTGAGTTCTTAATGCTTTTAAAGGGTGTTATTGACTGTCCAGATCTTCCACTTAATGTATCAAGATCCGCACTTCAGAATGATGGATTTGTGAATAAGATCTCTGAGTACATTACAAAGAAGGTTGCTGATAAGCTTTCTGGAATGTGCAAGACAGAGAAGGATGAGTACGAGAAGTACTGGGATGACATCAGCCCATTCATCAAGTTTGGCTGTCTGAAGGATGACAAGTTCTGCGAGAAGATGACAGACTATATCCTCTTTAAGAACCTTGATGGCAAGTATTTAACTCTGCCAGAGTGTCTTGAGGTTAAGCCAATAGACGTTGAGGATGAGGATAAGGCGGATGATATCGTAGACAGTGTAGAAGAGGCAGAGGCTACAGATGCGGCTGATGAGAAGAAGGAAAAAGTAATCTACTACGTTACTGACGAGCAGCAGCAGAGCCAGTATATCGCAATGTTTAAGAAGGCTAAGAAGGATGCTGTTATCTTAACTCACAATATTGACCAGCCATTCGTATCTCAGTTAGAGAGCAAGAATGAAGGTATTAAGTTCGCAAGAATCGACGCAGATCTTACAGATGAGTTCGCTTCCAAGACAAGCAAGAAGGAACAGGAAGAGATGGATGCTGCAGCTGAAGATATTAAGAAGATCTTCAAGAAGGCAATCAAGAAGGATAAGATCTCTGTAGAGCTTAAGAAACTTAAGAATAAGAAGATTGCTTCAATGATCACACTCTCTGAGGAGAGCAGACGTATGCAGGACATGATGAAGATGTACGGTATGTCAGGCATGGGCATGGGCGATATGGGACATGATGGTGAGACACTTATTCTTAACTACAACCATCCACTTGTTAAGGCAATCACAACAGATGGTGGCAGCAATACTAATCTCATATGTGAGCAGTTATATGACCTTGCAAGACTTCAGCATGCTCCACTTGAAGCAGAAGAGATGAGCAAGTTTATCGAGAGAAGCAACGACCTTCTCGAACTCCTTGCTGAGAAGTAAAAAGAGAAAGAAAAAGTATCAGCCGTTGGCAATAATAGTTGCCGACGGCTTTAATTTTGCCCTGATATGCGATATACTAGATGTTGGGTATGTCCGCTTATAAATATACAAGGAATGGTGAAAAGTGATGGCAACTGAGAACCTTAGAAGCAGAGGAAGTCTGCTGTTCTCGACAGCTAAAATTGAATTATCCTTAATGCCTGATGAGATCTATGAAGGAAGCTTCGAGATTAAGGATGACAATGGGTACAAGATGGAAGGATGCGTATATTCTTCCACTATTCGCGCACGCCTCCCTTTTGAGAATTTCGAGGGCAGTCATATCGTAGTGCCATTCACTTTTGATGCATCCGGAATGCAGCCTGGAGACACATTAAAGGGAAGCTTTAATATCGTGTCAGAGCATGGTGAGTTCGTCCTTCCATTTGTTGTGGAGATTATTCACGAGGTTATGAATTCTTCGGTTGGAAGTATTCGTAATCTGTTTCATTTTACCAACCTCGCCCGCTCTAACTGGGATGAGGCAGTTAAGATCTTCAGTAATCCTGATTTTATAGAGGTTATTAATGGCAATGACATTAAGTACCGCAGTCTTTATCTTGGCCTTCGTGGAAGAGGCAATAAGAATTACAATCTTGAGGAATTCTTAATTGGCATTAATAAGAAGCAGAAGATTACTTATTCTGTTGATAAGGATAATATAAGAATCGTCGATCCGCAGGGTGTATTTGAGAGCAGCATTATGCTTAACAGAAGCAGCTGGGGATATACACAGGTAGCTGTGAAAGTTGATGGCGACTTCATTATTATTGATAAGAACCGACTTACAGAAGAAGATTTCGAAGGTGATACATGCGTATTTAAGATAGCGGTCACTGAGGATGCGCTTCATCAGGGCAAGAATTTTGGCCGTATTACCTTTAGGTCACTATATGGTTCTGTAAGTGTTGATATAACAGTAGTTAATAATGTCATTGGCAGGGCTGTTCCTAATACACGTAAGAGGAAGAGCGTAAGATTCTCCCTTGTGCGTCATTATATGGACTATGCAACTAAGAGAATCAGCCAGGCCAAGTGGATACAGTTAACTGAAGAACTTCTGGCACACAGAGCAGGCTTTGCTGAGAATGATTTGGAGAATTCGCTTTATCAGACTCACCTGTTGCTTATCCAGGAGAGATATAACGAGGCTAAGTGGATTCTTGACCGTAAGATATCAGATGTGATTGAGGATGCGGATAATGAGCTTTACTGCTATTATCTGTACCTTATGACTTTATATAATGTCGACGAATATTACTCAAGAGAGATCGCCGGCAGAATCTTAAGCATATATGAGAAGGATGAGACTAACTGGAGAGTTGCATGGGTACTGCTTAATGCAAGCGATGAATATAAGCGTAACCCTGCAAGAGCTTATGCCTTCGGTATAAGACAGCTGTCCAAGGGCTGCAACAGTCCACTGTTCTATGTTGAGAACATCAGACTTCTTAATGCAATGCCAAGCTTACTTGTTCACTATGACGAGGACGAGAAGAGACTGCTTTACTTTGCGGCACGCAATAAGCTTACCAGCGAGGAGCTCCAGGGTCAGATTGCTTATCATGCTGCAAGACAGAGAGAGTACGATGAGAGAACTCTTAAGACTTTAATGTATCTCTATGAGAGCAGACCTACAGTAGAGACCCTTGAAGCTATATGCAGCCAGCTGATGAAGGGTAATCTTACCGGTAGTAAGTACTTTGACTGGTACAGACTTGGTGTTGAGAACAATCTTAAGATTACGCGTCTGTATGACTGTTATATGATGTCGCTTAACATCGTAAGCGATGAACCTATTCCGAGAGACGTATTAATGTACTTCTCTTACCAGAGCAATCTGCCTGTGGCACAGACCTCATATCTGTATGCATTTGTGACCAGGAACAGGGAGAAGATGCAGGATATGTATGCGCTGTATCGGCCTGCCATGGAGAGGTTTGTTATCAAGCAGCTCTATGCCGGACGCATTAACAGGGATTTAGCATATCTGTATCAGGAACTTATATTAAAAGAGATGGCGACTATGGATAATATCAGAGCCTTTGCCAAGGTGCTGCTTATCCATTGCATTAAGGTTAATGATAATTCGATTGTAAGTATCATTGTGCTTGATGAACGCCTTAATAAGGAGCTCGTATATCCAGTTAACGGAGGCGTATGCTACATACCACTACTTAGCAATGAGTATACGATTCTTTTAGAGGATACACTTGGTAACAGATATTATCAGACAAGGGAGTATATAACAGAGAGCTACTTCATGCCTCGTAAGATGCTTCCTAAGATTGAGAAGTATACAGAGGATTCGCTGCTGTTTAACCTCTTTGCCTGCGAGGGAAGCGGGGATTACGTTACGATAACTGAGCGTAATGTCGGAAGATATATGTACCTCGTGAATTCGCCAGAGATAAGCGTAAGCTTCAAGGCGGCGATACGTATGCCGCTTATCAGATATTATCAGGACAGAGATGATACTGTTAAGATGGATGAGATTATAGAGGGTGTTTCGATGCAGGAGGTCCCATATAAGGACAGGGACAGGTTCATCGGAATGCTGCTTATAAGAGGATATCTCGACAGGGCGTTTGAATATATTTGCTATTACGGTCCGGAGACGGTTGATCCGAAGTTACTTTCCCGAATTGCAACCCTTATCATTAACAGGGATGGAATGATTGAGGATTACAGACTTACAGGTATTATTTACTCAGCCTTTGAGCGTGGGAAATATGATGAGACTTGCCTTACATATTTAGCAAGGTTCTATCGAGGTCTTGCTAAGAATCTAAGGGATATATGGAAGGCTGCAAGCGGCTTCTATGTGGATACATATCATATCTGTGAGAAGCTGATTGAACAGACACTTAAAACAGGTGCATACATTGGCGATGAGGAGCCTGTGTTCAGGGCTTATATCGCAGGCGGAGCCAAGAGCGAGCTTGTAGAGGCTTATCTTGTTAATGTAGCTGAGGAGTATTTCGTCAGGGACAGAATTACTGATGAATACATGTTCAGAGAGATGGCCCGTCTTTATGAGAATGAGAGGGAGCTTCCATTAGTATGCATGTTGGCGTTCCTTAAGTTCTATGCGGCTGATAATAATCTTAAGAATGCTGATGACAATATTAAGGAGCATATCAGAATATACATCAGAATTCTGTATACAAGGCATAATATCATAATGCCGTTTATGAGAGAGTTTAAGTCGATATCTTCTGAGGCTATGGAGGTATCCGACCTTACAATGATTGAGTATCACGGTGATAAGGATGCCAAGGTTATGATTAACTACCTTATGACACGTGAGAATACTGGAAGACAGGGGTACACAAGGGAAGAGATGGTTAATGTCTATGGTGGTGTATTCGTTAAGTCCTTCCTGCTATTCTTCGGTGAGAGCGTTCAGTACTATATCACTGAGAATAGTGACGGTCTAGAACAGTTAACAGAGAGTGGAACACTTAACCGTAATGATGTTGATTCGGATGGATATGAGAACAGATACTCAATGGTCAATGATATTGCGATTGCAACAACACTTAAGGACTATGATACAGCTGAGGCACTTCTTTCAGAGTATAAGATGAAGGAATTCTTAGTTGATAACCTCTTTGATATGATGTGAGGATTATAGATGTTTGGGATTGGTGAGTCCGTAGTTGTAGGCTACGATTTATCAAATGAATATGCGCAGATAAGTTACCTTGGTAATGGTGATGAGACTGGTAAGACTCTTAGCCTGACTCCTGGAGCTGAACAGTACAACATTCCACTTTGTCTTTTTAAGCGAAGCGAGGTTAATCAGTGGTTTGTAGGTGCTGATGCCATCAATATGAGCCTTGTTGAAGAAGGCGAGATGGTGGAGAGCCTGTGGGAGCGAGCGCTAATCGGTGAGCCTATAACAGTTGTTGGTGAGGAGTTTGATCCACTTTCGCTACTGGCCCTTTATGTCAGAAGAACCTTTACTCTTTTAACCAATATTGTGAAAAAAGAGAAGATTAAGGGTGTCATGTTCACTGTTCCTGTGCTTAACAGACGCGCACTGGAAGTCTTAGAGATAGTCAGTGCTTCAATAGATGCAAAGGATGTAACCTTTGCCTATCAGGGACGTGAAGAGAGCATATATTACTATGTGATCAACCAGCCTAAGGAGTTATGGCAGTATGACGTGATGGTCTATGACTATAGTGGCGCCACTTTTAAGGGATATAACTTCCATCTGAATAAGATGACGAAGCCCGTTGTAGCCTTTGTAGAAGGCAGGGAGTATGAGACTAATGGCGCTGTGGACAATCTGCTTGATATGAGATTTACCGAGATTGTGAAGGAATCAACAGATGGCAGAATTGTGAGCTCGGCGTATCTGCTTGGAGAGGGCTTTAATGGTGACTGGTGCAAGGAATCAATAAAGGAACTCTGTCGCAACAGACGGGCATTCAAGGGTAATAATCTCTATAGCAGGGGTGCGGCCTATGCGATGCAGGAGAAGCTTATAGGTAAGCCTGAGGACAGAAGGATGATTTTCCTAGGCCAGGATAAGCTGCGTGTCAATGTTGGCATGAATGTCAACAGGATGGGCAAGGAATCATATCTTGCACTTTTGGATGGTGGCGAGAACTGGTTTGATTCCAAGAAGACAGTGGATCTTATTCTGGATACGGGCAATACATTTATTATAACGATTACCCCTCTTGATGGACGTAATGTAAGAAATGTTGAGGTTGTGCTTGATGGTCTTAGTGATCATCAGCCTAAGGCCTGCAGAATCAGATTAGAGATAGTTATGGAAG
>JAZLFL010000017.1:0-10841 GCA_045615825.1 Lachnospiraceae bacterium | reverse complement strand
ACAAGGTCTGCCACACTGTCACCCTCATCAGGGAAGGTAACAATACCCATACTCATCGTCGAGTAGTAGTCGCTCTCCTTCAGATACCATGGATGAGCGAATATAGCCTTGATATCGCTTACAATCTCGTTATATCTCTTAAAGCTTCTAGGTGGGATAATAATGACAAATTCATCTCCACCCATTCGATAACAGGTGTCTTCTATCCCCTTAACCTCTTTCATGGCACCCGAAATGTTCTTAAGCAGTACATCTCCCCACTCATGACCAAGTCCATCGTTGATGTGCTTGAAATCATCGAGGTCCATATATAATAAAGCACCCTTCTCGTTGTACTTCTTCGATTCATCAATAAATCGCGCAAGATCTCTCTCGCAGCACATACGGTTAAGCAGTCCTGTAAGGAAGTCCGTATACGCCTGCTGCTCAATCTTCTTCTGATAAGCCTTCTTCTCAGTTACATCATATATTGCATAGAGTGTAACAGGTCTGCCATCTACCCAGTTGATGTGACTGCAGGTAATGTCATACCAGTTGTCCTCTTTCCTGTCATAGAACTCAATCTCGCCCTTGCGTGACTCTGAATTGTCCCACAGAATCTCCTTAAGCTCAAGATTCATTGTATCCATTGGGAAAAGTGATCGCATTATCTTATTCTGGAAAAGAATCTCTCTGCGATTAATATCATTGACTATAATAGCACAGCCAACATGCTCAAGTATCTGCTCAAGCGATGCATATGAGCTTGCAAGCGAATTCTTCTGAATTCTCTTCTCAAGTATGTTCTGTAACACTCTTACTGCATCACTTAAGAACTGTAATTCTTCTATTTTCCAGTTACGCTCTCTGTCTGTCTCAAGAAAGACCGCGTACATATTGGTAACCTGATTAAAGGTAATTGGAAGTGCTATAAGAGCCTTAACGCGAAGACTTGGCCATTCGTCATTAACCGGATTAAGAGCAGGTGAACCAGATGACAGAATAACCGGCTTCTTACCATCCAAGAAGCTAAATCTTATAAGCTCTGTAGTCCTTGAATAAGGCGCCACAGCTCCCGGAACCAGATAGCTTGAGACAACATCCATGGTAAATCCCGGATTATCCCTGGTCTTAAATATCTCAGCCTCACCTACACCCAGGAACTGACCTGTAACCTGAAGGAATTCCTTCATAATCACATCAATTCCCTTGTCACTGTCAAGATACTTAAGAATCTGTGTCAAAGCCTCAACACGTCTTAATGTCTCCTTAGTCTCATTGGCCGAGAATAAAGACTTACGGCTCTCTTCCGTAGCTGCGCTGATTGATGCCTCAGCATTAATTCTGTAAGAGCCAATCTCACGCATTGTATCAATGGTCTTCATGAACTTAAGGTAAGTGGTACGCTTCTTCAACGTCTCAAGTTCTAATGGCATACCATTAGTATCATCCTCAAGTAATCCGGCGAAGAACCATACTTCCTTGCACTGTCCCTCATACTTAAGCGCAATTGCTGCCACCTGAATATATGGAGATGCAGTGCTCTCTATAATCTGATCCTCGATACTGTCGTATGCGATTCTCTCGAATATCGAGCTTCTAAGCTCATCCGGAATGTACTTGGCAAGTACTTCCTTCTCCGCCTCTGAAGCCGTGAAATCATTAATCACCTTGCCAAAATAATCATAGCTACAGATATATACTCCAGTGCTTTCACTAAGCTTCTGGAAGAATTTCATTATTCTCTCATCACCTGTTGAAAATACAAAAGAATTACCAGCCATTTTAATCCCCTACAACCATCCCGAATGCACGCATAATAACA
Organism: Lachnospiraceae bacterium; assembly: GCA_045615825.1. Classification (GTDB taxonomy): domain Bacteria; phylum Bacillota; class Clostridia; order Lachnospirales; family Lachnospiraceae; genus Colinaster. Next base: position 9,037 of record JAZLFL010000017.1, on the reverse strand, counting down.
TATAGACAGTTATAGTTAATATAACATATTTTTCCATATAAAAATACCCCCGAACATTAGCGTCCGGGGGGAATATAAGTCAAAATTATGCGTCAACTGAGTAGTTAGGAGCTTCCTTAGTGATCTGAATATCATGTGGATGTGACTCCTTAAGTGAAGCAGCTGTAATCTTAACGAACTTACCGTTCTGCTTAAGCTCTTCGATATTCTGCACACCACAGTAGCCCATACCTGAACGAAGACCACCAAGTAACTGGAATACTGTATCCTCTACAAGGCCCTTGTAAGCTACACGGCCTTCAACGCCTTCTGGAACAAGCTTCTTGGCATTAGACTGGAAGTAACGGTCCTTACTACCATCCTCCATACCAGCGATAGAACCCATACCACGGTATAGCTTGTACTTACGTCGCTGGTAAAGCTCGAATGCTCCTGGGCTCTCCTCGCATCCAGCGAACATACTACCCATCATACATACGTCAGCTCCTGCTGCGATAGCCTTAGTTACATCACCTGAGTACTTGATACCGCCATCTGCAATAACTGGAACACCATACTCCTTGGCAACCTCATATACATCCATAACTGCTGAAATCTGTGGAACACCGATACCAGCAACTACACGTGTTGTACAGATAGAACCAGGTCCCATACCAACCTTAACACAGTCAGCACCAGCCTCGATAAGATCCTTGGCAGCTGCACCTGTTGCAATATTACCTGCGATAACTGGAAGCTCTGGGAACTTCTCCTTAATCATTCTTAAGCAGTTAAGAACGTTCTCTGAATGACCATGAGCTGAATCAAGAACAACTACGTCAACGTGAGCCTTAACAAGTGCCTCAACTCTCTCTAAAACGTTAGCTGTGATACCAATAGCTGCGCCACAGAGGAGTCTTCCCTGTGAATCCTTAGCAGCTAATGGATACTTGATTGTCTTCTCAATATCCTTAATTGTGATAAGTCCCTTTAAGTTGAAGTCATCATCAACGATTGGAAGCTTCTCTTTTCTTGCTGCAGCTAAGATTTCCTTAGCCTCTTCAAGAGTAATTCCTTCCTTGGCTGTGATAAGTCCTTCGCTTGTCATGGACTCCTTAATCTTCTTAGTGAAGTCTGTCTCAAACTTCAGATCTCTGTTAGTAATGATACCGACTAACTTCTTACCCTCTGTGATAGGTACTCCGGAAATTCTGAACTTAGCCATGAGGTCGTCAGCATCCTTAAGTGTATGCTCTGGACTAAGTGAAAATGGATCAGTGATTACACCGTTCTCAGAACGCTTTACCTTATCTACCTCGTCTGCCTGCTCCTCAATTGTCATGTTCTTGTGGATAATACCAATTCCGCCCTGTCTAGCCATGGCAATTGCCATACGGTGCTCTGTAACCGTATCCATACCTGCACTCATAAGTGGGATGTTAAGGTTGATTGTCTTAGTAAGCTTAGTAGATACATCAATCGCGTTAGGTACTACATTGGCATATGATGGAATCAATAACACATCATCAAATGTAATGCCTTCTTTAATAATCTGACCCATTGTCTCTCTCCTCCTAATTACAATTATGAATTATATACCTTATGTGGTGCTACATTATATATAGCCTTATAAAGACTCTCATCTGGTTCAATGATAATCTTACGTGAGCCATCATAATACATCACATACATATTCTTTTTATTGCTCTCATCCTGAGAACTGTAGTCCTCAGTCTTAACACTACGGTTCTTGTAGCCATCAAGTCTGTAGCTGTCAAATGGTGCCATAATCTCAAGCTTGGTAAGGTCAAGTGTAGTAATGCTCTTACGCTTCTGCTTAGAGAAAATTGCATCTATATCAATCTCCTTCTCCGTGAGTGTATATTCATACTCAAGGTCTGATCTGATACCAACTGTATAAGCCGCACAACCAGCCACTATTGCAATAATTACTGTGATAACTCCAAGAATACCTGAAAAGGTCGCCAGAAATGACAAAACCGCAATAACCCAAAGTGCAATCTTCAAAATAGTGTTCATCATTTTAGGCTTAACTGCGATTAATAATTCGATATGTTCGTTCATGGTTCCTCCAACGTGTTATTGCCCATTATATTTCAAGGCATATCAAAAAACAAGTAACAAAATTAATATTTTCAAGAATATTTTCTGACTATTTTTGTATATATTCCAAAAATGCCAGTACACGCTCCATGTTAACACTGTCAACAATGACACCAAGGTATACTTCCTCATCTGTACCCTTGTACCAGGAATCCCTTATAAGCGGAGAAATATTAACAAGGCCAATTCCTGTAAGCTCATTAGTCACCGAGCCATCAGACTGTGACACTACATTGGAATAATGCAGGCTGTCTGCGTATCTTATCTTATCAGCATCGCTAAGGATAAGTTCTAAATTATGCATGTATCCTGACTCGGCATACTTCTCAAAATAAGAAGCAGGTGCAATAATCGCATCCACCTGATCCGCTGCGGTTGATATATATAACTTCTGTTCAAGCTGTGTGTCATATGTGCCATTGCCCGTCAGATTATAGCTGGCGTCTATGTGCATCTCTTCCTTGCTTCCCACGCCCGCAATCTTCTGATATTCCGATATGAACCCGTTATAATCCACACTGTCACTCGCATTAATAAGGGCTATAGAAAGAACATTTGCCTTATATCCTGCAACCGTCTTAATTAAAGAACCTGCAACTATTAAAACCGCAATCACTGCCAGAAGAACATACTTATAATAATGCAGATAATAACCCATCTTATATTTAAAGTCCTTACCCTCTAAAGCAGCCTTCTGCTCCAGACGAATCTCTTCCTTAATAGAATTCCCTTTAGCCATTAATATAACTCCTCTTTAATCATGCCAACATATGGCTCCATCAGAGTATCTATTATCTCGTAGGCAAGCGACCTCATATCATCAATGACCGCCCTGCTGTTATCCTTATTAACTATGTGGCTTCCCGCCTTTAGCTCCTCACATATGTAGTAGTTGATATCCGGAGAGAAATGAAGTGTATCCATATAATTACTGTCAAGATTCGTGATGACATCGCGGTCATTCATGAAGAATGACATCTTAACATTCTTATAAGAAGAAAGTCTGTTAATCGCTTCCTCCATTGCATAGAGATAGAACTCTGTCTCGCCTTCCCTGTAGGTATTGTCCCACCACAGCATTGAATAAGGAGGAAAAAATATATCGAACTCAGTCTCTGGATGCGCTTTAATCTGTGCCTCTATGAGACTGATATTACCTTCTAACTTATCATCATATACATGCACATCCTTCATATCAGCAATGGATGGATGCCTTAAGTAGAGTCCCGTGCACATATCAAGGTTAAATTCCTTCCACTGACCCCAGTTATATGAGCTTCCCTCATCATAATCACCCATAAATGACTGTGCAATATTGTATGGAATACGTTCAAAGATAACATCCTTATTAAATATGTAGCTTACATCATTAAATGGATTGTGATCATACAGATACATTGGACAGCCAGTCTCCTCAAAGGTGGTATAGCACTCTGCCTTAAGTGCAGACGGGTCTAAATTATAGAAGACGTGCTTAAGATCATTGGCCTTAAAGGCTTCTTCCACAAAATAGCATAAATCCGCTGTCGCTCCATATGATCTGATAGCCTTAATGGACTTGCAGTCAAAGCGATCATCAAACCACGCATTGTTATAATTCTCCGCTACCGACGACCCGGCAATGACAGCGTCATAATCAAAGTGTCTGATTGATCCGATACACTGATATTCCTTCTCTGTAAGGACGGATTTAAGTCCAAAAAGTGGCTTGTGATAGTGGTAAAAAGGATCAACTGCCACCACAAGAACTGCAACAAGAACGAATAATGAAATTGTAATAATTAAAAGCTGTTTTAATTTCTTATTCATAGGCTAAAAGTTGAAATATATAAAGGTACTCACCTGCGAAAAACTAATTACTGAATACAGCAAAATAAGCACAACTGCGGCATTTAGCAGTGGTCTGCCCCTGTAAGCACGTATTATCTCGGCAACATTCTTACGTGTCATGACAAATATACCAATTACTATCAGAACGAACATTAAAATAACATAGGTTATTGTCATTTTATCAGGTGCGATGCGTGTTACCAGCTGCTTAATAAGATAGCTTTCCGGTATATCCATGGTACTTGTCGCAAGCTTACTCAAATTACCCGTAACACCTATAGTAAAATCCTTAAATATACGACCTGCAGTCTTAAGATCAGGACTTCTAAACGGGATCAGAAGTGCTGTAAAGGCAATATTAGTGAATATAACACCAAGCCACCTTGGAAGGATTATCTTAGCCGGGCGCTTCTCATCCTTACTAAAGCCGATAATTCCAAGATTATCCCAGACAACGATGATGCCCGTACAGGCACCCCATACAACATAGGTCCATGCAGCACCATGCCAGAGGCCGGATAGCAGGAATACTATGAATACATTAACCAAAGTACGTATCTTACCCTTCTTATTACCACCAAGAGGAATATATACGTAGGTGGTCATAAATCTGGTAAGCGTAATATGCCATCTGCTCCACAGATTCTTAAGAGAATACGATTTATAAGGTGAATTGAAGTTAACAGGAAGAGTGATATTAAACATAAGGCCAAGACCTATAGCCATAACAGAATAACCGCTAAAATCAAAATATAATTCAAGGGAATAGGCTATTAACATAGTAATAACAGCCGGTGTGTCTAAAAACAGGGCGTTATCAAACCCGTAATTGGCAACTCTGGCCAATGTATCTGCAAGCAGAACCTTCTTACCAAGACCAAGAACAAAGCTTACAACTCCATCATAGAAATTGTCTGCATCAAAAGCTCTCTTCTCCTTATCCTCAAACTGAGGAACCAGTTCTGTATGAAGCACAATCGGACCCGCTATAAGCTGCGGGAAGAAAGTCACAAATGCTGCATATTCTAAGAAATTGTAATGTCTGGCTTTTCCCCAACCCCTGTCGATGATATAGGAAAGCTGCTGGAAGGTAAAAAAGCTTATGCCAAGAGGCAGTAAGATATTACGCAGGTTAAAATTTGCCCTGAAAACTGCATTAATATTTTCTATGAAGAAATCAAAATATTTGAAATAAAACAGGATTCCAAGATTAAGGATTACACCAAGGATTATGGTTATCTTGCGAGGAATGCGCAAATTATCCATCTTCTCGCAATGATGTAAATACGCAGAGATAGCGTAGTTACCAAGGATGCTGATAACAATCAGCGCAAGATAATTAATATTAAAATAGGCATAGAACCAGAGCGACATACCAGTAAGGAATGCTAATGCCAGTCTGTCCCTATTGAGATTATTAAGAAAATACCATCCCGCCAGTGTAAGTGGCAGGAAGATAAATATGAAAATGTATGAATTAAATAACATAACCTAAATTCGCTCAGCTGTACATGGACATAACCATCTGAGCGCTTTCAACCATATTAGTGCCGCTATCCATGCTACACTTCTGTATGAACTTATGGGCTTCATCTTCCGAAAAGCCGTTGCGTTCCATTAAAAGTTTTTTGGCAGTAACTATTAACTGCCTATCCTCATCAGACCTTTGCTTTGGTCTGTTCTTCTCACGCTTACGTCTGCGCTCTGAAGCAGCGATCATCATCTGGACAGTATCTAAAAAATCACTGATAACAAATGGCATCGACAGAGTCATGGTACCACTGCCAGAACACTCTGCAAGACGTTGCTTGGAAGCAAGTACCAGCATCTCAAAACCGCTTGGCAGGTCATTACGAATCTCAAACCACGGAATATCTGCGAGCTTATATGCAGATATTATGATTCCTGTCCCAAGACCATCCGCATAGGAGAGCGCCTGGGCACCAGTAGTACATATTGCGGCAACTGAAAAGCCACTTCTGACAAGGATATTTTTCACATTTTTAGCATCATCTAATCGTGGAAAAGCCACAATTATATTAGCAACCATGTGCAATCACCCTTCAAAATCAATACTTGTCAAGATACTGCTCTGTCTCCCAGTCTGATACATATGAGCAATATGAATCCCATTCCTTCTGCTTAACAGCGATATAGTTGTTAAAAACTGTATCTCCAAGTGCTTCCTTAATAACTGCATCCTTCATAAGGTCATTAATAGCTGCTGTAAGAGTAACCGGAAGCACACCTGCACAGGCTGACCACTTGGTAAGAACATTCTTAGGTGGCATTGTCTTATTCTTAATTCCAGAAAGACCAGCCTTAAGGATAACTGCCAAAGCTAAATATGGATTAGCTGATGGATCCGGGCTTCTGAACTCGATACGTGTTCTCTCCTCACCATCCTTAGGAATCATAAAGATGAGTTTCTTATTATTAATAATTCTCTTATATGAGTTAACTAATGGATTAGTTACTGCTGTAATCGCCCTGATATGCTTGGCAATACCACCAAGGAAGTAATATGCATCCTCACTTAAGCTGTTGCCTGATGGGTCATTAGCATCAAAGAATACATTCTTGCCATCCTTGAATAATGACATATTAATATGCATTCCTGAGCCATTAACATCAGCTCTTGGCTTAGGCATAAATGTACCGTGTAAACCATGGCGCTTAGCAATAGTCTTAACAGCAAGCTTAAATGTCTGGATATTATCAGCTGTCTTTAATGCTGTAGCATACTGGAAATCAACCTCATGCTGAGCATGGCTCTTCTCATGATGTGATGACTCAATAATGAAGTTCATCTGCTCAAGTGTAAGCACGATATCACGTCTTGCGTTCTCACCAAAATCTGAAGGGCCACAGTCGAAGTAGCCTGCCTTTTCATTAGTATATGTAGTAGGAAGGGCATTCTCATCTGTATTAAAGAGGAAGAACTCACACTCTGGACCTACGTTGAACTCGTAACCAAGTGCCTTAGCCTCTTCGATAGCCTTCTTGAGGACGAATCTTGGGTCTCCTTCATATGGCTCATTGTCCATTGTATATACATCACAGAAAAGTCTCGCAACCTTACCCTGCTGTGGTCGCCATGGGAATATCTCAAATGTATCGAGGTCAGGAACTAAGTACATACTGTTTTCCATATCTCCGGAGTAATCCTCAATTGCCTCAGCATCGAATCTGCACTTACCATCAAGTGCCTTATCAAGCTGGCTGGATGTAACAGCCATATTCTTGAGATTGCCGTAGATGTCAGTGAACTGAAGTCTGATGAATTCTACGTCTTCCTCCTCAACTAATCTAAAGATATCTTCCTTTGTGTAACGCATACTGTTCCCTCCAATTAAATCTTCTTAATCAATGCCTTAAGCTCATCTATAGAAAATGTGTAATCTGTATTACAGAAATGGCAGTTCATTGTGATTGGCTCGCCGTCATCAATCATCTTCTGAAGCTCCACCTTGCCAACGCTTATAAGCGCCTTCTCAAGTCTCTCCCTGCTGCAGTTACAGTGGAATCTGACTGGCGCTGTATCAACCATTACAGGATCCATTCCATCAAGCAGCTTATTAAGGATGTCCTCAGGCGACATGCCGCTATCAAGCATCCTGGTAACCGAATCGATGCCCTTGATATTCTCCTCGAGCTTCTCAATGACGGAGTCCTCAGCAAATGGCATTAGCTGAACGATGAATCCACCCGCCTGGCTGACTGTCGCATCCTCTCTGTTCATCAAAACGCCAAGACCGACACATGACGGAACCTGCTCAGATGTCGCAAAGTAATAAGTTAAGTCCTCTGCAATCTCGCCTGTCTGAAGCTCAATCTGGCCTGCATATGGCTCCTTAAGACCCATGTCCTTGATAACTGTGAGCACACCATTACCGATTGATCCGCCTACATCGAGCTTGCCCGCAGGACTTGGTGGAAGCATAACCTTAGGCTCACCAACAAATCCCTTAACATTACCCTTCGAATCTGCAGTTACAACCACATTTTTAATAGGGCCATCGCCTGCAATCTGTAATGTAAGAAGATCATCATCATTCTTAAGCATGCTGCCCATTATGGCACCACCTGTAAGAAGTCTTCCAAGTGCTGCACAGGCAACCGGACTTAAGTCATGCTTGCGTCTTGCCTCCTCAACTGTATCAAGTGTATATGCCGCAAATGCCCTGATACTCGCATTCGCAGCAGTCGCTCTTACTATGTAATCTGCCATTATATTCTGTCTCCTTCTGGGTGCCTTATGGCTCCCATATATTATTTCATTATTTCTCTTGCGATTATATATACTCTCTCACTGTCTTTAGTAACTTCCGACTGTGTATCCGCATCAACCGCCTTAATAAATTCAAGACCTGCTGCCTGTACGAAGGATATCATCTCCTCCACTGTATAGCCACGCTGATAATGAGTCTCCACTGACTTATCGAACTGCCCTGACTCTTCATCGAGCGCAAAAATTGTCAAGTCATACTCATTGATATGGCTCTCCCCATCATAAAGATTCTCCCAGATGAAGCTGCAGTCCTCACGATTCTCAGCTATTGTCGTATTACCTATAACATCCGCATACTTATGCAGTGTATTGAAATCAAATAAGAATATTCCACCCGGATCAAGATAGTTATTAACTAACTTAAAGCACTGGATAACATCCTCATCCTCAAGCAGATAGTTAACCGAATCACAGACACTTACAACAGCTCTTACTGTGCCGTAAAGCTCGAACTCCCTCATATCCTGTAAAAGGTATAATATTCCGGAATTGGTCTCGTCATCGGCATATTCACCATCATCTATGAAGTCTTCAGGAATGAAGTCATCGTCATCGAAGGCGTCGTCTAAGGATTCATTCTCGATATATTCAGTGAATTCGAGACTCTCTTCGTCCGCAACAGCTATGAAACCTTCTTCATCTGCATCCGCAAAGTCATCGTCATCGGCAAACTCAGCTTCCCTGGCTATAGTAAGCATTTCCCAGGAATTATCAATACCAATCATGTTGTAGCCACGCCCGGCAAGCATTCTTGTCAGCACACCAGTGCCACATCCCAGATCGACAACCAGCTCCTTGGGTACATTGTATTCA
>JAZLFL010000016.1:0-3138 GCA_045615825.1 Lachnospiraceae bacterium | reverse complement strand
TGATCACTTACGGGGAATACTCTGTTACCACGTTCAGTCTTAAGCTTGCATCCGGCATCAACAATCATATCCATCAGCATATTATTATCAAAGCTGTAATATGCACTGTACATGAACTTCTCATTAGTAACAATATTTGCGAAGAAATCCTCAGGATCGCAATTGTTGGTTACATTACATCTGCCCTTGCCAGTTATATATATTTTCTTGCCAAGCTTCTCATTCTTCTCTATGAGAACTACTTCTGCCCCAGACTTAGCTGCAGCTATGGCACTCATCATCCCGGCAGCACCGCCACCAATGACAATACATTTCATATTTTACTCTTTCAACAAATCTCTCTTCAGAGAATAATCCAGCATCGGCTCATCATCAATGAAGTTAATCTCATCATTAAGATATACCTGATAATTACCCCATGTCTCTTCAAGCATCTCAAGATTGTTCTTGACATCCTCAGGTGCCTTAAGGCAAAGAGCAACCACCAATGCATTGATAACACTAAGTGGTGCTACCAGTGAATCTACGATGGACACCATATCGCTTCTAGCGAATAAATTACATACCGAATACATACACATAGGTGAATAACGTGTATCTGTAAGCGCAATAATCTGTGCATTCCTATCCTTCGCAAACTCCAGGCACTTAAGTGTTCTCATGGAATATCTTGGGAAACTTATTCCAATTACACAATCCTTCTCATTAACCCTTATCATCTGTTCAAATGTCTCACTGACACTTGTAGTTCTGATAAGTACAACATTCCCTCTTATCATATTCAGATAAAAGCAAAGGAAATCAGCAAGTGGTTCACAGCTTCTAAGTCCGATAACATATACAGTTCTGGCATTAAGAATTGTATCAACCGCCTGTTCAAAGGACTCAGCATCAATATTATTCATGGTATCCTGGATCTTCTCAACGTCGCCGCCAAGTACAGACAGGATAATCTCCGACTGTGAGCTGTTACCATACTTGGCTCCAACCTTTGATACTGTATTAAGCTGATCCTTGACCCATGTAGCAAGTGCTTCCTGGAACTCCGGGAATCCCTTATATCCAATTCTTGTAGCGAATCTTACTACCGTAGATTCACTTATACCAAGCTCTTCTCCAATCTTTGCAGCAGTCATGAAAACTGCTTCATTATAATTCTCTTTAATATAATTAGCGATAGACTTATGTCCCTTACTCATCTTAGGGAAATGCATATCGATAATCTGAATTACATCTTTATTCATATTGCCTCTTACATAAATGATCTGTATGTAGACTTAAGCAGAATAACTGTCTCATCTGCACCAAGGTCATAATCACCGGTTGTACTCATACATGCTGCTCCATGAACAAAAATCCACATCTTAGTAAATAAATCTCCACTGTTAGCTACACCAGCACTCTTAGCCTTAGCCATCTCAGCCTGTACAAGACCTGCTTTTCCATTTAAAACCTCATACATACTCTTACCATAGTTAAGATCTGATAAGAAAAGCATCTTAAACAGATTAGTCTCCTCTGCTGCAAATCTAATATATGCAAAACCAAGATTTACAAATGGCTCATCACCTACATCCTTGCTCTTATCAACATAGAATGCGAAGAAATCAACAGCCTTATCATATATTTCCTTCCAAAGATCTTCCATATTTTCATAAAGTCTGAAGATTGGCTGGGTCGAACAGCCTGCTCTGCTTGCAAGCTTTCTTGCTGTAACGTTCTCAATACCCTCCTGCTTAGCCATAAGGAAGGCTGTCTCTATTAAATACTGCTTAGTAATACTTTCTTTTCTTGGCATAACACATCTCCAACACAAAAAATACCAATTGCAACTCATTAATTATAACACAAGTTATTTTATTGCACAATAAAAGGGCTTCTCTTTACGAGAAGCCCTAAAAATCCTTTTGTTACTTCCGCCGTGCGGAAGTTATAGAATTTGCAAGCAAATTCTATTTTATACTGGATAAGCGTTATTAGCTGTATCTGCCTTAGCAACATCTACAGATGTCTGCTGAGCCTGACGGAACTTGAAGAACTCTGTAGCAACCTGTGGGAAGAGTGCGTATGAAAGTACGTCTTCCTCCTGCTGCTTCCACTCCTTCATCTCTGCCTCGATAGACTCAAGCTCTGGCTCTGTATGGCCTGTAGCCTCTGCTGAACGAGCTGTTGAACGTGTCTCGCCTGGAATAACCTTTGCGATAACTTCCTCGTCCATTGGCTTAACTGTCTGTCCATAGTTACCTCTTAAGAGATCCTTGAACTCGCCTGTAGCCATCTTATATCTCTCGCCCATAAGTACGTTGAAGATAGCCTGTGTACCAACGATCTGTGAAGATGGTGTAACAAGAGGTGGCTCACCACAGTCCTTACGAACTCTTGGAATCTCTTCAAGAACTTCCTGGTATTTGTCTTCAGCGCCCTGCTCTTTAAGCTGGCTAACCATGTTAGAAAGCATACCACCTGGTACCTGGTAAAGAAGAGTCTTGATATTAACGCCAAGAACCTTTGTACTCATAAGACCAGAATCGATGCACTCCTCACGGTATGGACGGAAGTAATCAGCGATCACAGCAAGGAGGTTCTGATCATATCCTGTATCAAACTCTGTACCCTTGAATGTCTCAACCATAACTTCTGTAGCTGGCTGTGATGTTCCAAGAGCGAATGGAGAAATTGCACAGTCGATAACATCAACGCCTGCCTCAACAGCCTTAAGGTATGTCATTGAAGCAACACCTGATGTGTAGTGTGTATGAAGCTGAATTGGAAGCTTTGTATTGCTCTTAAGAGTCTTAACAAGTTCCTCAGCCTTATATGGTGTAAGAAGACCAGCCATATCCTTGATACAGATTGAATCTGCACCCATAGCCTCGATATCCTTAGCCATCTTTGCCCAGTACTCAAGTGTATAAGCATCACCAAGTGTATAAGAAAGAGCGATCTGTGACTCACCTCTTCCTTCCTGAGCCTTAATCTTATTAGTAGCATCTACACCTGCCTGAAGGTTACGGATATCATTCAAGCAGTCGAAGATTCTGATTACATCGATACCGTTTGCGATAGACTTCTCAACGAATGCATATACAACGTCATCCGCATATGGTCTGTAACCAAGAATATTCTGACCTCTGAAAA
>JAZLFL010000015.1:0-6036 GCA_045615825.1 Lachnospiraceae bacterium | reverse complement strand
TTACACTTTTTTACTATGATATAAGAGTGGCGACTACCATTATTGGCGATAATGGAGAGAGGGTAATTGGAACAGTTGCTCCTAAGAACGTTGTTGACGCGGTTATTAATAATAAGAATGACTTCTTTGTAGATGGTGTTGATATACTTGGGGCGAAGTACTTCGCATATTATCATCCTGTTCTAAATGAGTCTGGTGAATGTATTGGAATGATTTTTGCTGGAAGGCCAAATGCTGAGGTGAAGAGAATTATTCTGTTTAATACATGGCCAATCATTATTGCTGCGTTAGTTATGATGATACTGGTGAGTGCTGGTGCGGCAAGGGTTGCTACAACATATGCCGATGTGCTTACCAAGGTTAAGGCATTCCTGTCAGATACTGCAAGAGGAGAGTTTAAGTCAAGTCTTGATGCTAATGTTCTCAGGAGGAAGGATGAGCTTGGCGAGATGGGCCTTCTTGCTGTAAGAGTTCAGAAGTACATGCGTGACATGGTTGAGAAGGATGCCCTTACCAAATTGTACTGTAGAAGAATTGGTGAAGTTAAGTTTGCATCAAGTCAGAATGAGTATCGTGAGAACGGTTCTCCATACTGTGTGGTAATGGCGGACATTGATCACTTTAAGAACTTCAATGATACTTATGGCCATGATTGTGGTGACCTGGTACTTAAGAGTGTTGCTTCTGTACTTAACAGACTTGTATTCGGATATGGTTATGCTGTCAGATGGGGTGGTGAGGAGTTCATCATTGTATTTGATAACTGCAATCTGGAGAAGGGTGTAACACTTCTGGAAACAATTAAGGAAGCAGTTCTTGAGAGTGAAGTTATATATAAGGAAGAAAGATTAAAGATTACCATGACTTATGGTATCCTTGCTGGTGATGACAGACCATCTCATGAAATAATTAAAGAAGTTGACGGACTTCTGTATGAAGGCAAAGAGGCAGGACGTAACCGAATCGTTGTTGGACGTAGTGAAGATGTGTCAGCTGATTGTTAAAATTGCATAAAGAAGATACTATAAAAGCCTAAAGAAATTACTTTTTCTTTAGGTTTTTTTATGATATACTTTATGGCAGTATGTAAATATTTAAATTATATAAATGGAGGGCTTTCAATGAGTACTACAAGTAAGGCGAGCCAGAGAATTGCATCTCTGCTTGACGAGAACAGTTTCGTTGAGATCGGAGCTAAGGTTACAGCCAGAGCAACTGATTTCAATCTGAATACTGTTGATACTCCATCTGACGGTGTTGTAACCGGTTATGGTGTTATCGATGGTAACCTTGTGTATGTTTACAGCCAGGACGCTTCTGTATTAGGCGGAAGTATTGGTGAGATGCATGCCAAGAAGATCGTTAATCTGTATGACATGGCACTTAAGATGGGTGCTCCTGTAATCGGACTTATCGATTCAACAGGACTTAGACTTGAGGAGGCAAGCGATGCACTTAATGCATTTGGTGAGATCTATGCTTCTTCTGCACTTGCATCAGGTGTTGTTCCACAGATTTCCGCTGTATTTGGTTCATGCGGTGGTGGATTATCACTTGTTCCAGCACTTTCAGATTTTGTTTATATGGAGAAGGGCGCTAAGATGTTCGTTAACTCTCCAGATGGAATTCCTGGCAACAGCGCTGCTAAGTGTGATAACTCCGCAGCAACATTCCAGGCTGAAGAGGCTGGTAATGTAGATATGGTTGCTGATGAGGCTACTATTCTTGCATCAATCAGAGAGCTTGTAGCAATGCTTCCAAGCAATTGTGAGTCTACAGCATTCGCTGATTGTGATGATGATCTTAACAGATCAGTAGCAGATATCGCTAATTGTACAGGTGATACTTCAATCGCTATCTCAATGATCGCTGATGACGGAGTATTCTTCGAGACAAAGGCTGATTTTGCTAAGGATATGGTTACAGGTCTTATTAAGATTAATGGCGACACAGTTGGTGTTGTTGCTAACCGTTCAGAAGTATTTGATGAGGAAGGTAAGTCAGTTGCTAAGTTTGATGGTACTCTTACAGCTAAGGGTGCTGAGAAGGCTGCAGCATTTGTTAACTTCTGTGATGCTTTCGAAATTCCAGTTCTTACTCTTACTAACGTATCAGGCTTCAAGGCTTGCATGTGTTCAGAGAAGAGAGTAGCTAGAGAAGCTGCTAAGCTTGCTGCTGCATTCGTTAATGCAACAGTTCCAAAGGTAAATGTTGTTATCGGTAAGGCATTTGGTACAGCTGGTGTTGTTATGAACTCTAAGTCTGTTGGTGCTGATATGACATTTGCTTGGGATACAGCTAAGATTGGTATGATGGATTCTAAGCTTGCAGCTCAGATTATCTGTGATGGCAAGGGTGCAGAGGCTATTAATGAGTGCGCTAAGAAGTACGATGAGCTTCAGAATAGCGTAGAGAGCGCTGCTAGACGTGGTTACGTTGATACAATTATCGCAGCAGCTGATACAAGAAAGTATGTAGCTGGTGCTCTTGATATGCTTTATACAAAGGCTGTTGATGGACCTGCTAAGAAGCATATGGCTAAGTAATTACAGATAAGAAAGGAAATACTTGATATGAAGAAATTAATGCTTGTATTAGGTATGGTCACTTGTCTTCTTGGAGTTACTGCATGCGGTAGTTCAGATACTGTAACAGAGTCTCTTATAGATCAGGAAACAGCTGCTGGCATTGCTAATGAGTACGTTGGTGCAATTGATAATATTATTAATGGTTATGGTATGACCACAGCTGAAGATATTATTAATAATGCTGATGGCTTCGGAATGTCAGAGGAAGAGGCTAAGGTTCTTGGTGAAGCAGTTGAGAATTTCAATACTGCATTAGAAGATTTGGGAACATATCAGGGCGTACAGGACGTTTCTTATGTTGAAGAAGCTAAGAAGGTTACTGTTAACGCTACAATAGTTGGTTCTAATATCCGCCCAGATGGCGCTGCTAGAACTGCAGAAGTTTTAATTGAGTTAGGACTTCCAAAGGGTGACCTTAAGTCAATGCTTACTAATGTTAATTATACATTTGGTGAGATGATGACTACTGCTGGACTTAATACTATCCTTGGTATTTGTACAGTATTCATGGTTCTTATCATTCTTATGGTGCTTATTTCATGCTTTAAGCTTATTAGCAAGGCTGAGGCAGCAATGGCAGCTAAGAAGGCTGGTAAGACAGAAGCAAGTACAACTTCAGTTGATAATGCTGTAGCACAGATTGCAGCTAATGAAGAAGTACAAGATGATACAGAACTTATAGCAGTAATCGCAGCTGCAATTGCGGCAAGCGAAGGTGCTGCATCAACTGATGGATATGTTGTACGTTCTATCAGAAGAAGATATTAATATTACGGAGGATAATAAAATGAAGAATTATACCATTACAGTTAATGGCAATGTATATGATGTTGTAGTAGAAGAGGGTGCTTCTACAGGTGCAGCTCCAGTAGCTAAGGCAGCTCCAAAGGCAGCTCCAAAGGCAGCTCCAGCAGCAGCTCCAGCAGCTTCAGGCGCAGCTGGTTCAATCAAGGTTGAGGCTGGTGCAGCTGGTAAGGTATTCAAGGTTGAGGCTTCTGTTGGTCAGGCTCTTAAGAAGGGTGACACAGTAATCATTCTTGAGGCAATGAAGATGGAGATCCCTGTTGTTGCTCCAGAAGATGGTACAGTAGCAAGCATCGACGTAGCAGTTGGTGATGCAGTTGAGGCTGGCAAGACACTTGCAACTCTTAACTAATTAAGATACTTAATCGGTAGTCGCGTTTAATCGCGAAAGGAAAGGAACAACATGGAATATATTGCAAATACGTTGAACAACTTAGTTCACCAGACAGCATTCTTTAATCTGACCTGGGGTAACTATGTAATGATCGCTGTAGCATGTATCTTCCTGTATCTTGCGATTGCAAAGGAGTTCGAGCCACTTCTTCTTATTCCTATTGCATTCGGTATGTTGCTCGTTAATATCTATCCAGATATTATGCTGAGCTTAGAAGATTCATCTAATGGCATTGGCGGTCTTTTATACTATTTCTATATGCTTGATGAGTGGGCAATCCTTCCTTCGCTTATTTTCATGGGCGTAGGTGCTATGACAGACTTTGGTCCACTTATTGCAAACCCAAAGAGCTTCCTGCTTGGTGCAGCAGCTCAGCTTGGAATCTACATGGCTTACTTCGGAGCTATTGCACTTGGCTTCAATGGTAAGGCTGCAGCTTCTATTTCAATCATCGGTGGTGCTGATGGTCCTACATCAATCTTCCTTGCTGGTAAGCTTGGACAGACTAACTTGCTTGGACCTATCGCAGTAGCAGCATATTCATATATGTCACTGGTACCAATTATCCAGCCACCTATTATGAAGTTATTCACAACTGAGGAAGAGCGTAAGATTAAGATGGGACAGCTTCGTCCAGTATCTAAGCTTGAGAAGATTCTCTTCCCAATCGTTATCACAATCGTTGTATGTATGATTCTTCCAACTACAGCTCCACTTGTTGGTATGCTTATGCTTGGTAATCTTTTCAAGGAGTGTGGTGTTGTTAGACAGCTTACAGATACAGCTTCTAACGCTTTGATGTATATCGTTGTTATCATTCTTGGTACATCGGTTGGTGCTACAACTTCTGCAGAGGCATTCCTTAATGCATCAACACTTAAGATCGTAGTTCTTGGTCTTATAGCGTTCGCATTTGGTACTGCAGGTGGTGTATTACTTGGAAAGTTAATGTGTGTATTATCACATAGACAGATTAATCCACTTATTGGTTCCGCTGGTGTTTCTGCCGTTCCAATGGCAGCACGTGTTTCTCAGAAGGTTGGTGCAGAGGCTGATCCTACTAACTTCCTTCTTATGCATGCAATGGGACCTAACGTAGCTGGTGTTATCGGTACAGCCGTAGCAGCCGGAACATTTATGGCTGTATACGGAATAATGTAATTAAATAGGAGATAAAAACATGGCAGATATGATTAAAAAGCCGGTTGGAATTATGGAGACTGTTCTTCGTGATGCGCATCAGTCATTGATCGCAACAAGAATGCCTACCGAGAAAATGCTTCCAATCGTTGACAAGATGGATAAGGTTGGCTACCACGCAGTAGAGTGCTGGGGTGGTGCTACATTCGATGCTTCTCTCAGATTCCTTAAGGAAGATCCATGGGAGAGATTAAGACTTCTTAGAGATGGCTTCAAGAACACAAAGCTTCAGATGCTTTTCCGTGGACAGAATATCTTAGGATACCGTCCATACGCAGATGACGTTGTATATAAGTTCGTTGAGAAGTCTATTGCAAATGGTATTGATGTTATTAGAATTTTCGACTGTCTGAATGATCTTCGTAACCTTCAGGCAGCTGTAGATGCTACTAATAAAATTAAGGCTCAGGAAGGAAGAGGAGAGTCACAGATCGCTCTTTCTTATACACTTGGTGATGCTTATACACTTGAGTACTGGGCAAAGATGGCTAAGGATATCGAGGCTATGGGGGCAGATTCAATCTGTATCAAGGATATGGCTGGACTCTTAGTTCCATACAAGGCTGCAGAGCTTGTTAAGACTCTTAAAGAGAATACAAAGCTTCCTATCCAGCTTCATACACACTACACATCAGGTGTTGCTTCAATGACATACCTTAAGGCTGTTGAGGCAGGCGTTGATGTTATCGACTGTGCAATGTCACCATTTGCTCTTGGAACATCACAGCCAGCAACAGAAGTTATGGTTGAGACATTCAAGGGAACAGAGTATGACACAGGATTCGATCAGAACTTACTTGCAGAGATCGCTGATTACTTTGCTCCATACCGTGAGGAGTGCATTAAGTCAGGCCTTCTTAATACAAAGGTTCTTGGTGTTAACATCAAGACACTTATGTACCAGGTACCTGGTGGTATGTTATCTAACATGGTATCACAGCTTAAAGAGCAGAATGCAGAAGATAAGTATCGTGACGTATTAGAGGAGATTCCTCGTGTACGTAAAGACTGTGGTGAGCCACCACTTGTTACACCTTCATCACAGATTGT
>JAZLFL010000014.1:0-3303 GCA_045615825.1 Lachnospiraceae bacterium | reverse complement strand
CGCATCCTTGACCATGGTGCGTAATCATAGGGTGCCTCAAGCTTAATAATATCCTCATCATTACCATAGAATTCCCTATTCTCCATACCGTCGATGATATAGGTATTGGAGGTGACAATCTGGGCCTCCTTAAGAAGATATTCGTCAAATGCTTCCGTCGAAAGAAGCTTATTCATAAATACTTTTTGGTTAGTTATACTGAAACTATTCATAAAAATAGTATATATTATGCGTTTTCTATTTACAATAAAAGTAATGAATGCTACTATATGTAGTAATGAAAACTACATCGAAAGGTTACGGTTATTATGAGCGATTACAAAATTATTGCTGACAGCAGCGCGGAGTTCCCAAAGGAGTTCCTTGGCGACCCACGATTTGTTCATGTCCCTTTTAATCTTCAGGTTGGGGATTATCACGTAGTAGATGATGAAAATATCGATGTTATGGATCTCATCGCAAGAATTGCTGCATGCAAGGAGTGTCCTAAGACCTCATGCCCTTCACCTGATGCTTTCATTGATGCGTTCAAGGGTCCTGAAAAGCGAGTATATGTAATTACTATATCAAGCAACTTATCAGGCTGTTATAATTCTGCAGCACTTGCAAAGAGCATGTATGATGAGGAATATGGGGATAAGGAAATCTTCGTACTCGATTCACTCTCTGCAACAGGCGGAGAAAGCCTGTTAGCCTTAAGAGCTTATGAGCTTGAGGAGCAGGGAATGACTTACAGTGATATCTGTGCCAACCTTACTGAGTATCGCGACAGCATCAATACATATGTTGTGCTTGATAACCTTGATACACTTATGAAGAATGGAAGACTCGGCCGAGTAACAGGTCTTGCTGCAACAACTCTTCATATTAAGCCACTGCTTGTAGCTGATAACGGCGAGTTAATCACTGCTGACAAGTCAATCGGACTCCGTAAGGCATGGAGATCCATGGCCGACAGAATCATCAGCGACATATCCAAAGATGTGACCGTTACCAAGAGAGTTATCATTACACACTGCAATAACTTAGCTGGCGCTGAGAAAGTTAAGGAAATGCTTAAGGTATGTTCGCAGTTCTCCGAGTTCATCATAATGCAGACCTCCGGACTTAGCTCAGTATATGCCAACGACCGCGGTATTGTAGTTGTGTGCTAAATAAGACAATAAAGCCCCTGGGGTTCCAGGGGCTGTTTTTATGCGCTTTTGTCCTAGGTGACGGAGGAGTGCGAGTGTTTTATACGCATTGCTTATACTTTTAGACTTACTAGCACTCCTTTTGGTGCTATTCACCATTTTGGAGTGCTTGAGATACTCTCATCACCTGGTTCGTGGCACTCCTTTTGGTGCTATTCGCTGTTTTGGCGTGCTTGAGCTCCTCTCATTACCTGCTTCACAGCACTCCTTTTGACGCTATTCCACTCTTTGGAGTGCTTGATACCCTCTCATTACCTGCTTGCTGGCACTCCTTTTGGTTCTATTCGACACTTTGGCGTGCTTGGCGCTCTCTCATTACCTGGCTCCTGGCACTCCTTTTGGCGCTATTCACCATTTTGGCGTGCTTGAGTTCCTCTCATCACCTGGTTCCTGGCACTCCTTTTGGCGCTATTCACCACTTTGGCGTGCTTGATACATATATAATTATTATTTATGGCACTCCATCATCCATGGTTGTGGATATGTGGGTAACTGCGTAACCACAAGCAGGCGAATATATATAATCCAACATGCAGTTATCCACATACCCACAACCTCTACGATGGAGAAGGAGCCTACGGCAATAATAAATATATGCTATAATCTCCCTATGAAAAAAAGAAACAATACCAGACTAATAACATATTCGACAATCACGTTTCTAATTATGCTGACAATCTTTATCCTGTCATCTATGGAAGCGGATGAATCCAGTGTGTTAAGCGATTCGACTTATGAGACTATTATAAGTCTGTGGGGCAATCATATGTCTGATGCACTGAAACTATTAATTGATGAATACATAAGAAAAGCTGCCCATTTTCTTATATATACTCTTCTGGGCAGCTTCATATATTTAACTGTAATAGAATGGAAGCAGTCAAAGCTTCCAGCTAAGTTAATGGCAGAATACAGCCTAATTGTGTCCATTGCCTATGCAATCTCTGACGAACTTCACCAAAGATTTGTCCCTGGCAGATCATGCGAATGGCGAGATGTCTGCATAGATGGCCTCGGCGCAGCACTTGGAATTGGAATCATATCTTCAATCAGATATTTGAAGGACAAACATGCATCTGGCTAATAAAAAGTCAGGCATGCATCTTGCCTATGAATTGGCCTTCTTAGGCACAATGCTAGTATTGTAAATAATATAGAACGCCACGGTAGAGAAGATTGCGGCTGAAATCCATGCAGTCTGATCCGTGGATACTACAGCATCAAATCTAAACCTTGGAATCATAACAACACTCATAAAAGTGCGGGCTACCATCTCCAAAAAGCCTGACATCATTGCAAGTCTGCTGTGTCCCACACCCTGAACTGCATATCTGTAAGAACAAAGAATGGCAAGTGCCGGATAGAAATACGATGTTGTATGCATAAACTGGCGTACTAACGCAAGTACATCGGTCTCTGTAGCGTCAACAAATAGCATCGCAATATTATCAGTAAACAGCTGCAGTGCGATAAACGTTATAACACACCAGATAAAGGCGATTCCAACGCCTGCTGTCGTACCCTTCTTAAGTCTGTCGTACTTACCAGCTCCAAGATTCTGTCCAACAAAAGTAGCAACACTATTACCAATTGCATCAAATGGACAGATGAATATTCCCTTAATCTTAAGAGCTGCTGCATATCCGGCAACTTCAAGTGTACCTAGCGAATTAACCGCTGTCTGAAGCATAATACTTCCGATGGCTGTAATTGAATTCTGGAGACCCATTGGGATGCCAATTGCCAACAATCTAAAACAATGCTTAAGATTAAGCGGCCTCTCCTCAGAAGTAGTTCTTAGTATCTCGCACTTTTTCCAGATGAAGATAACACATGCGACACCCGACAGGCACTGTGATGTAATCGTAGCAACGCCTGCACCAGCAACGCCCATCTTAAGAACCATTATGCAGAATAAATCTAAGAACACATTGGATATGGTAGCAAGCACCAGGAAGTAAAACGGCGTCTTGCTGTCTCCAAGGGCACGAATAATAGCAGCCAGTACATTATATAAAATGGTAAATGGAATGCCCAAAAAGATAATAAACTGGTATGTATAAGCATCCGCTCTTATAAGAGACGGCGTCTTCATCCAGTTAAGAATACT
>JAZLFL010000013.1:0-5109 GCA_045615825.1 Lachnospiraceae bacterium | reverse complement strand
AAACTCTTCTTCAACTACCTCCTCGTTAGGAGTATCAACTACTGCTACTTCCTTATTATTCTTGGCAAGCGCTGATGTTATAACAAGTGCACCAATAACTGCCGCAACAAAAGCTACTATTACAAAGAATATCTTCTTATTGTCTTTAATTAATGTCTTTACATCCTTGCCCCACTCTGAAAGTGTAGCTCGAATTTCTTTCCACTTTTCTGCCAAAATAATTGCTCCTCAAAACAAATGTGCCCGACAGGAATCGAACCTGCATTAAAGGCGTCGGAGGCCTCCGTTCTATCCATTAGACTACGGGCACCCTTTGTACTACTATTGTAAACATAATTGTTACAAAATTATTACAACCAACCTATGATACCACATATAGTATTAAATGTCTAATTTGGACCACGTTTCATACACCTTGCCCCGAATCATCGCGTATACAGGGTGTACTCTTTAGTCTGATAACTGTTGTCAAAATTATCTCTGATATAGTTAACTACATAATCATCATATGCTGTTAACATAGGCCAATCAAAGGTATCCTTACTCTCATCAAGCATATCTGAACTTACTAACACAACATTAGCCTCTTCAAGACTTACTGCCTCCGGTTCAAGGTCGTAATAGAACTTAAACACATACTTCTGATAATCATCAGTATAATAGGCCTTATTAAGCGAATTAATATCGCCACCAGCCGAAATATAGCCTTCCACTACTTCATGAATATCATTCTCTCTGTCTGCCAGAGGTCCATTGTAATCATATGATATGAATTTATTAACAAGAAGCAGCCCGAACATAACTGCAAGCAGATATACGACAGTCGCCTTAACTTTTACATTAGCTATAATAGCTGTTAATAGCTGAATGAGAAGAATGATCCCAATACTTACGGGAATCATTATAAAGCTGCATACTCTCTTATATGGATGAACTGACTGGACAAGCAGCATTATCACAGGTATAAGCAAAAGACCAGCTACTAACAGCCACTGGAAATACTGGTTATTGTTCTTAAATCTTCTGACTGAGAGTACACAACCGGTAACAATGATAATGACCATAAGTAACGCCATCACAAATCCAAATCCTGAATAACACTGGTTGAACAGATCCCTGAAATATCCAGGCATACCAAGTGTAGCTTCCCTTCGGTCAATACTCTGGATATAAGGTGTTGCCAGCATATAATCAATACCAGTCTTTGCTGACATAAATGGGTTCTTTAGAATCACCTTAACCTGATGAAGACCATAATATGCGCTCTCAGCATTCTTACTTAGCAGATTTGCCCCTATTGCAAGCCATATGATGGCATATAAGCCCACAACTATGATGGCTGCTATAACCGATGTCATAATCAGTCTCCACATAACAGGTGTCTGTTTCTTGCTAAGCAGATAGAAGCCACCAATTAAGCATACAGGCATAACCCAGTATACCGAGCTTGGAAGAATATATAGTCCAAGTATCAGCGCCATTCCAAACATCACATAATCCCTGATACCACAGCCCTCCACACATATCTTGTAGAGTGACCATATCGCAGCAAGAAGACATGTAATCGCAAGTGTATATCCTCTTCCCTGAATGGAAAGGTTATTAATTATCCATGCCCCTGAATATATAAATGAAGCAAGAAGCGCAAGTACTCTGTTAACCGCCTCATTCTTATTCTTATTAAGCAGCTTAAGTGTGAAGCAATATATCAGCACAATATTGGTTACTGCTGCTATAAATGATACTCCACGAAGTCCTATATACTGGTTACCGAACAGATCAAGGAAGCCCGAAAGCACGGAATATCCTACATGATTATTAGGAACAGGCCAGTGAATCGCCGCATACACAGGGCCTCTGCTAATAAATGAATAATAAGTGTAGAGCTCGTCATACCATGGCCCATTGGTAAACATCATATATCCATAGAATATGGCCATAATTAATGCAAACAGAACAATCTCGATATTTAGTTTCTTAATATTCAACTTCTTATCAGCCATTTTACAAACCCAGCTTATATATATTGAACCAGTATCTCTCTAACAGAACACTATCCTGCTCTGTTCCTGTGATACCATATGCTCCCCAGTCCTCAAGAATCTCATCCCTACTGTTAAAGCTTCCAAAGAAATAAACATTTCCCGACTCGCCAACAAGCTTCCTCACGCCCTCATCGTTGATGAACTGACCCGTGCCATGCAGCATCTCTGGAATAAGTCTGTCGATCTCACCCTCATACAGATATATATCATTATCCATTCTATAACCAATTACACTGGCAACATGATCGAAATTACATATAATAACTGCATCGTCCTCAATTTTATCAAGGGCTGCCTCTGTATCCTTCATGAACAGAACCTTCTTATGCTCCTCCAGGTAAAATCCGCGCACACTAAGAATGCCCGACAGTATAAACGGTATTATCAGTAGCAGGCTGGCTGTCCTCATATCACACATTCTGTTAAGCATCACGGCAATACCAAGCCACATAAGGCCAAGAGCCGGCACCATATAACGGTATACAAATATTGGTGTTCCCATGAGTGAAAGCACAAATCCGCTTAATATGATAACTATAAGTGGCATAAAACCAACTAACAAGAGATTAAGAAGCTCTGCATCCCTTTTTACGAACAAATTAATTAGTATAATAACTGCGATTGCGATAAGAACAAGCCCCGCAGCAACGAAGCATAGCTTGCCATATGGTGCCACCGGAAGTGTTATGAACTTAACACATCCTGCAATGCTTCTTAATGTTAATGGCTGAATCCAGTAATTGCCATTAATGGTATTAGCCTGACTAAGTAGCACTGGAATCCACGGAATATACATAATAGTTGAAGCTATCGCTGAGGCTGCAAGCTTAAGAAGTCTATTCTTACGAAGACTTCTGTCCCCAACAATAATCATAATAAGAAAAGCTGCGTATACACCCACAATTCCTATGCATGCATAATACTGTGTATATGCAGTAAGAATACCGATTACAAAAAAGCTAATCCACTTAAGTCTGGTATCGCCTTCTTCAATAATTGACAGCGCTATAAGTCCTGCACCTGTTATAAGCAGTAATGCCAGTGAATACATTCTTATCTCAACATAATAATTGCCGATCTGCGGCATAGTGATAACAAGAAATGCTGCAAGCCCCATAACCAACTCGCCATACTTTCTTCTTATATATGTCATAAATACAATCAGTAACCCTATACCAGGAACCACTGACGCAAGCTTTGCAGCCGTTATTAAACTAATACCAGGAAAAACTGATAATACTGAAGCTATCAGCTTAAGATATATGTAATAGAACGGAGGATGCACATCCTTAGCCGTAAGACTAATCAGATCCTTAATGCCTCCTCTTGTGAATGCAAGCGAGAACACCTCATCATACCAGATGTCATCTGCGACAGTCTGAAATGACATAAGAATAAGCACCATTACTGATGCTATAAATAAAACATACCCTATGCACTTTTTAACTGTATTTTCCCTACAAATCATAGTGTCAGTATAGCATTGAAAACCCTCTGTGTAAAATGCTATACTAACCATTATGAAATCAGAAAAAACCAATAAATATCACTTAATCAATCAAATAATAATAGCTGCATCCTTCGTGATAAGGCTTGTTTATATCATAGTAACTGATGTAGGTGTAAGACAGCATGACTTAGGATATGCCACCTCAATCCATGATACTCTGGTTAATCCGGGACACCTTGGCTACATAGATTATATTGCCAAGTTCCACCATCTCCCAGACTTTGATCCATTCACACTTTTTTCGTATTTTCATCCACCATTCCATCATATAATCGCTGCACTTTTTGTAGATGCTGCTGATGCAATTGGAATAAGTGAACCAGCTATATATGAGGCAATACAGATTCCAACGCTTATATACTCATGTATAAGTGTTATTCTTGCATACAGAATACTTCGCATGCTTACAGATGATGATAAGAAGATTACGCTTCCGCTTGCCCTGTTCTCATTCCATCCAGGGCTCATCTATATGACCGGTTCGGTAAATAATGATATGCTTGCTCTTCTGTTCATGATTCTGTGTATCTATACAACTATGCTCTGGATTAGAAGTAACTACAGATTCAGAGAGCTTATATATATGGCATTAAGCATTGGTTTCGGACTTATTGCCAAGATGAATGTTGCCATAATAATTGCACCTATGGGACTCGCTATGCTTATACATATGATAGATGAATACAAAGCATCTAATCTCGTTAAAGTCTTTAAGGAGTATGTCATCTTCGCAATTATATCCATTCCGATTGGACTCTCTTGGACAGTAAGAAATGTTATACGCTTTGGAACAAAGCCAGGCATACCTTCATCAAGCCCTAATCAGTACACCGGTGATATATCGCTGCTTAACCGTTTCCTGATTCCTGTTAAGTCTAACCTGGCATTCCCATTCTATTCAGAGAATGCTACCTATAATTCCAATGTATGGGATATCTGCTTTAAGACCTCTCTCTTTTCGGAGATGTGGCCTATGGATATTAGTAAGGGCGGTCTTATGCTCTGCCAGATTATATTCATTCTAGCCATTATTCTTGCGCTTATCTGTGCCGCATTGGCCATAATTAAACCCTACAGATTAATTAAATCCGGAGATAGAATGACTGGCATCTTCCTTCTCTCCGGATTCATCACTGTAATATTAGCTTTTATAGTATTTAATCTTAAGTATCCATATGTATGTAGCAGTGACTTCAGGTATGTAAGTATATCATTACTCTACTCTTCCATTGCGCTCCTGCCACTTAGTAATAAAGATAATAACTAGCGCTTATTTAAGTATCTCTATCCAGTTATTTGCTTTATGATACTTATATGCATGATCTGATAATATCTCATCCCCACTTATCTCTGAAGCGTTCACTTCTCTTACCATGTTGGATAGCATATCCTCATCGCATACATCATTCTTATCCGGTACCAGTATTACCTCATGAATTGAACTTGGCAGGATATAGAAGTCAGAATTAAATGACCCTGCAATACAGTTAAGCATATCGGGATAAGCCATTGATACTGCTCCATTCCATTTAGAATTGTTACTAAGTACATACA
>JAZLFL010000012.1:0-2486 GCA_045615825.1 Lachnospiraceae bacterium | reverse complement strand
GTTGTCTCAAGAACACCAGCTCTAGCTCCACCAATTGCAAGTGAGTATGCAAGAGCTCTCTCAAGAGCCTTACCTGATGCATCCTGCTCTACAGCAACAAGACAAGGAACACCCTTACCAGCCTGATACTCAGAACGTACTGTATGACCAGGTCCCTTAGGAGCGATCATTGTAACATCAACGTTCTTTGGTGGGTTGATACAACCAAAGTGAATGTTGAAACCATGAGCGAACATAAGCATGTTACCCTCTTCAAGGTTTGGCTCGATGTCCTTCTTATACATATCAGCCTGAAGCTCATCATTAATAAGGATCATGATGATATCAGCCTTCTTAGCAGCCTCAGCTGCTGTATATACTTCAAATCCCTGCTTAACAGCCTTATCCCAGCTCTTAGAACCTTCGTAGAGACCGATGATAACGTTGCATCCAGACTCCTTAGCGTTAAGTGCGTGTGCATGACCCTGGCTACCGTAACCGATAACAGCAATTGTCTTGCCCTCAAGAATTGCTAAATTACAATCCTGCTCATAATAAATTCTGTTTGCCATTTTTATGACTCCTTCCTGTGTATTACACATTAAAAAAATACTTATTTAAATAAAATCCATAATATGGATTACATTCCCAATGTATCAAAATCTGGCCAGAAAATATCATCTGTACCACGACGAAGACCTGCAATGCCTGTTCTTGCAATCTCAAGAATCTTGTATGAACTCATAAGCTCAAGGAAAGAATCAATCTTAGCACTTGTAGCTGTCATCTCGATAATCATACCATTCTGTGAAACATCAACAACATTTGCCTTAAACGCATCAGTATCTGTAATAGATATGATATTAGGTCTCTCTTCTGGCTTACACTCAATCTTAATAAGAGCAAGCTCTCTGTATACACTTGACTCTGGCTTAAGCTCAATAATATTACATACATCAACAAGCTTTGATACCTGCTTCTCAATCTGCTCAAGAATCTCATCATCACCTGTAGCAACGATTGTAATTCTTGTAACTCTTGGATTAGCAGTTACACCAGCAGTGATACTCTCAATGTTATATCCTCTTCTTGCAAAAAGACCGGAAATACGGCTTAAAACACCGGATGTATTCTCAACTAATATCTGAAAAGCTTTCTTCTTCATATATTAAAATCATTCCTTCCTCAAATCTGCACTGACTATTCTAGCATTATGCTTTTTCCTATGTCAATATATGATATAAGACGATAATAGCCATAACCATAAGTTATATCCCAATAACCTATAAATAGCATCAGAAAAAATATAAACTAGCCAATCACATCGTGCATATCATACATTCCAGCTTCTTTGAAAGCAAGGAACTTAGCCGCCTGTACAGCGCCTTTAGCAAAGACACCTCTTGAATATGCAGTATGTGAGAATGTAACAACTTCATCAAGGCCAGCAAAAATAACATCATGCTCACCAACAATTGTTCCACCTCTGACAGCAGAGATACCAATTTCCTTATCAGGTCGAACTTCCCTGCGGGTAGATCTGTCATATACATACTCGTACTTATCTTCGAATGCATCGTTAACACTGTCAGCAAGCGCAATTGCTGTTCCACTTGGAGCATCAAGCTTCATTCTGTGGTGCTTCTCAACAACCTCAATATCAAATCCTGCCTCAGCAAAGATTGGAGCCACCTCAGTAAGTACCTTCATTAAAGTATTAATACCAAGTGACATATTAGCTGAACGAAGAATTGCTACCTCCTTAGATACCTCATCAACACGTTTTAACTGCTCTTCACTAAGACCTGTTGAGCATAATACTACAGGAGTCTTAGTCTTAAGGCACCAGTCAAGTAATCCATCCACAGCCTTTGCTCCCGAGAAATCAACCACAACATCGGCATCTACATCACAGGCATCAAGTGTTTCGAAGACTGGATAATCATTCTTCTGACCACCAAATAAGTCAATACCTGCAACAATACTGATATCATCCTCTTTCTCAACAATATTAGTAATCATCTGACCCATACGACCGTTACAGCCGTGCATAATCATCTTAACCATTTAACTCTCCTTAATTATCAGTGTCCATACACTTCTGGAGCGCAAGCGCACCAGTTCTGGCAACCTCTAAAATACTGACGCCCTTAAGCATCTTCAAGAACTGCGCTGTCTTCTCAGGCGTATCACACACCTGAATAATCATGTGGTTATTAGATATATCAACAATCTTAGCTCCACAGATCTCACAGTTCTCCATAATATCCCTGCGGTTATTACGATTGTACTTAACCTTAACAAGCATAAGCTCTCTGTCTACTGCATTCTTCTCCTCGAACACCTTAACCTTAATGACATCAAGCTTCTTATTAAGCTGCTTCTCAATCTGTTCAATAGTACGCTCATCACCTGAGCTGACAATTGTAATGCAGGATACATTAGGATCATCAGTCTCACCAACAGCGAGACTGTCGATATTATAATTTCTTCTGGCGAAAAGTCCG
>JAZLFL010000011.1:0-7057 GCA_045615825.1 Lachnospiraceae bacterium | reverse complement strand
CAAGTGATGCTGGGCACCGAACTTACCCTTGTATGTACCAGCTGCCTTTCTCTTACCGAGCTCAACCTTAACCATCTCTGAGAAGGGCTTCTCAGACTCGATCAAAGATACCTGTACGTTACCGTGTGGATCTCTCTCAAGGAAGAGCTGCTGCTGAACGAACTGTGGAAGGATATCAAATACTGCGAATGACTCAGCTGAAAGACCAGCCTTAATGTAGTCATACTTAGCAGCCCAGTCTGGAAGAGCATTGAACTCTTCTGTCTTGTTACCAGCAAGTAACTCATTGATCTCAGCGATAAGCTTAGAGAACTCTGGAACGAACTCTACGATACCCTCTGGAATAATAGCAACACCGAAGTTATTACCATTGTTGCCTCTCTTCTCAACTGCGTCAGCGATGTAGTTAGTAATCTCAGCAAGTGACATCTTCTTAGCTGCAACTTCCTCACCGATAAGACAGATGTTTGGCTGTGTCTCAAGAGCACACTCAAGTGCTACGTGTGAAGCTGAACGACCCATAACCTTGATGAAGTGCCAGTACTTCTTAGCTGAGTTAGCATCTCTCTCAATGTTACCGATAAGCTCTGAATATGTCTTAGTAGCTGTATCGAAACCGAATGAAGCCTCGATATCCTCATTCTTAAGGTCACCATCGATTGTCTTAGGACATCCGATAACCTGAATACCTGTGTTATTAGCTGCCATATACTCTGCAAGTGTAGCAGCGTTTGTATTAGAATCATCACCACCGATGATTACAACTGCTGTAAGACCATTCTTCTTAGCATTCTCTGCAACGATTGCGAACTGCTCCTTAGTCTCAAGCTTTGTTCTACCAGAACCGATGATATCGAAACCACCTGTATTTCTGTAAGCATCGATGAATGCATCATCGAACTCAACATAATCGTTCTTTAAAAGTCCATCTGGACCCTGCTTGAAGCCTAAAAGAACGTTGTCCTTGTTAGTAGCCTTTAATGCATCATAAAGACCTGATACTACGTTGTGTCCACCTGGTGCCTGTCCACCTGAAAGGATAACACCTACAACCTGCTTCTTAGCAGCTGATGTGTTCTGACCCTTCTCAAATGTTACTTCTGGCTTACCATATGTGTTAGGGAAAAGTGCTGCGATCTTATCCTGATCTGCTACAGATGCTGTAGCTGCGCCTTCCTTAACGCAGATCTCTGCGATACCATTTCTGAGCATGCCTGGAAGCTTTGGGCTATACTCATATCTTGCCTTCTGAAGTGGTGAAAGATTCATATTCATACTCCTTTGTATATAAAAATTATTATTTACCGCTAACTATTATAGGATTATTTAGGAATAAATGCAATTACTTAAATTGGTAAAAAAGCCCATATAACCGCAAGAACGAGAGTAGGCAGCATATTAGCTACTCTTATCTTACGATCGAATACAAGATTAACTCCTACGCAGAAGATAATCACCGAACCTGTAAGTGATATATTACTTAAGGCCTGCTCCGTCATAACAGGGCTTATAACCCTCGATAGCAGGGTCACACTACCCTGCAATATTCCGACTGGAATTGCAGAAAATGCTGCACCTTTTCCCATTGCTGCTGCCATGGCAATTATGATGATGAAGTCGAGTATCGACTTGGCTATAAGTGTGGAATGATCAAGCATAATTCCGTCCTGAATCGAGCCTACAATGGCCATTGCTCCAATACATACTGTAAGCGATGCCGTAACAAAGGCATTAACGAAAGCTGTGTCCTTGGCATTACCGGTCTTAATCTTAAGCCACTCACCAAATCTCTCAAGCTTACCAGTAAAGTCACATATCTCACCAATAAGCGTGCCAAGGCATAAGGTGATAATCATCATCATCTCACCCTGTGTAGATATACTGCCGCCTTCAATCACGAACATATTCTTAAGTGCACCACTAATCGCAATGAACATTGTGGATACACCACAGCATATAATCAGTGCATCCTGTATCTTCTCCGTCACGAATCTGCCAATCGTCATACCGACAATTCCACCGGCAATAATCGCGACAATATTAATAATCGTACCTAAACCTATCATATGAACCTCGAAAAATTATAGGAGATCCCTGTCCCCCATATCAAAATCAATTACCTCTGGCTGTCCACCTGTCATATAAATCATCAAATTCGCTGAAGAAATCCTCACCATACTCATGTGCGAAGAAATGCCCCAGACAATCAAGCAGAATCTTCTCAAGGACATCCATGTCCACATCCTCGCTCTCTCCGGCTTCCCTGAGCGCCCTTCTTATATTCCTCCATTTAATCTGGTAATCCTGATACTTCTCACTATCAGCATATCCAAGCCACGAATCCACCGTGGTATATGATGTATCTTCAATTGGACATCCAAGTTCTTCATTCAGGATAAAATATCCCAGACTGACATTGCCGTCCTCATCCTCTTCGAATAACCTTCCTAATGGATATAAGCGGCACATGCCGGGCCTGCAGAAGTGGATACTGCAACGACCATTAGGACCAAGGAATGAACATACTCCCTTATTCTCATCCTCAGTCGCCACCATTTTCATATGTGGCAGAATAACACCCTCATGCATACCAAGTTCAAGCGGTCCGTCCTCTGATACTAAGATATCGAAGTTCACCTTTCCGCCACCTGATATCTTAAGCTTATGTGTAAGCTGCCATATATCATATGGATCAAGAATGATTGTGTCATCCATATTCTCGCAGCACTTGGTGCATCCCTTGCAGTCATTACAGGCAATCTTCACCTGATCACTCACACCATATAATATTCCATCCCTGCTAAGGGGCAGATTCTTACCTAATATCATTTCGTTATACCTAATACCTCTAATAATACTTTAATAAGGAAAATTGACAGCACTACGATCATGACGGGCTTGGTCCATTTAGTCCCACCCTTCTCGAACTTCGTAGCACCAAGATAATTACCCGCCACATTGCATAGTCCCGCTATAATACCAAGTGGAAATACAACCTGACCATTTATTAGAAATACTGTCAGCGCAGCAATATTCGTTGACAGGTTAATGGTCTTAGTAAGTCCATTAGCCTTGGATAATGGCAGTCTTGCAAGACCTGTTAATAGTAAGATTAGGAATGTACCCGTTCCTGGTCCATAGAAGCCATCATATATACCGATTATGAACGCCACCAGCATCGCTACTATCACAGTCTTAACTAAAGGAAGTTCTCCGCCAGCCGGAGTGAACTCCTTCTTAGTCAGCACATATATTCCTGTAAGTGGGAGTATTACTAACATGATGATCTTGAATACATCATCATTAATACGAAGCGCTATATTGGATCCAAGACCAGATCCTGCAAATGCGCACGGAATGCAGAACAGCGCAATCCTCCATGGAATAAAGCCGCTCTTAGCATACTTGATTGTGGATATCGTCGTCCCCATGCTTGAGGTCATCTTGTTGGTGCCCAGGCAGTTGGTAACAGGCATACCCGTCATAAGATAAGCCGGGAGCGATATCAAACCGCCCCCACCTGCAATTGCATCTATGAAACCCGCAATAAATACAAGCGGGCAAACTATCAGATATTTAATCATATCCTAAATATTCCGTCCTTACTGTATAGTCATTATCATTTTATATTGGCACATATATCACGCTGCCCTTTAATCATCGCCGGCGACATGAAATCGGTTCCGTAAGCAGCTGCAATTATCTCAAGCTTCCGTTCAGCCTCCTGCAAAGCCTTAAGCTTCTCGCCTTCACTTGTTTCTGTATCAGGATTAGATTCTTCATGAATAATCACTTTGGCATATTCAAATATTCCCTGTTCAATCACTGCCTCGCCAAATACAAGTTTAACACACTTATATAAACTCTCTGAATACAATGGAAGTATAATAACAGATTCCCCCGACATCATCGCCTGTGAAAGCTGAACAACAGAGGCTAACATCAAAGGTATCGCATTTTTTGCTTCCTTACACTTCTCCACATATGTGTCATATAGCATAAGTACCCCTGGATAAACCTCTCGTATATCCATATACCCCTTTATCACTCCGTTTATCACAAGGAATCTTCCAAACACCAGATCTGGCATATTAAATTCCAGACTGCTATCAGATTTTTTCAGCTTTTCCCACAGATCGACAAGCTGCTCCCTATTCATCTGTCTATAAAATTTCACATAATTTTTAATGGCATCAACATTTTCTACTTTTTTAAAGAAATCGGTCTCTGCAATATCTTTAAAATTATACATTAAGAACCTTCCCTTTAACTGAAGGGGGTTATACTTATACTCAAGTAAAAAGTCCTGAATTGCCTGATGAGTGGAGATATCATCGACAATTTTTACTGCCAGAATTTTCTCTCCATTACTATCACATATATTTTCTATTTCACGTAAAAGTGTTCCAAGCACTTTAATATCCGAATCATTATATACATTGAGATATCTGATACAGTGTCTTGCCATTCCAGTCTCGGCTACAACAACTACAGCCAGAGCTACAATATCCTCTTCTTCTAATGCTGCAAATACTGTAGTATCCTTCTTTTTAAGCAATCCACGTACGCTTGCTGGAAGCAGTGTATTCTTCTGATCTTCATTTAAATCTACCTGTGATATCAGCATATAATCTCCTATTTTATATATTTTAGTGCAAGCATAGTAATATCATCGAACTGCTCCGCATCTCCTCTAAATTCCTTAAGTTCTTTGCAGATATTCTCAATTACTGCTTTGGTATCCGAATCCTTCTGATGATTCAGATAATCCACAAGTCGTTCCTCTCCATATTGTAAGCTCTCCACGTTACAGGCTTCGGTAACGCCATCTGTATACAACAAAACCATATCATCCGGTTCAAGTGTTATCTGTTCCTGAACGTATTCTCTGTTTGGAACAATTGCCATTATGAGGTTGGACTCACAATTCAGATATGCAAATCCTCTATCCTTTTTGTAAACAAGTGGAGGATTATGCCCCGCATTGGCAAATTCCAGCACTCCTGTTTCAAGATCCAGAATGCCCAGCCAGGCCGTTACAAAAAGCCTGTTCTTATTATTCTCATATAAGACATCATTAGCTTTTTCTATGATCTCAGAAGGTTTTAGTCCAAGACGAGCCATATCTTTTAGACAAGTCTGTGCACGAACCATAAAAAGCGATGCCGGGATTCCTTTTCCCGAGACATCGCCAATCATTATGCAGACATGAGTATCATCCAGCTGGAAGAAATCATAGAAATCTCCTCCAACCATCTTTGCAGCGCTCATAGTGGCAAACACTTGTGCCCGCTCCTGCGCTCCATAATCTTCAAAATTATTTGAAAGCATCGAAGACTGAATAGTTGCCGCAGCGGAAATTTCGTATTCCATCTGACCGAGCCTTATCTGCTTCTTAAAAAGCTTCATTCCAGCCTTACTAATACCATATAATATCACGAGAGTTATTACATATGCCGCCAAAAAAGGAATCGTCATATAGATAGTATAATCTCTGATAATATCTCTCTTTGGAATACTTTGAATATCAACAGAATCAACGAGCCAAACGGAATCTTCAGGCAAATGAATGATTCCGCCCTTTATGTAAGTAACAAAATTTAAGTCCAGTAGCATTCCAGTTCCAAGTGCCAGATAGGAACAGATAATCACTACTACTGAAAGCACTATGGCCATACGAATCATCAGCTTTCTGTCATAATAGCGTGCATATAGTACAATTGCTAATATTGAATACATCATCATTGAACCATGAAACAGCATACAGGCTGAGCCAACGATAATGATAACCGGAACAGAAAGAATATATTTTTTCGCGTAAAAATATTTATCTGGAAGCTTATAATATATAATCATTGCTACTGCAGTTGCAACCGGCATTGTGACTGTCAGTATACATCTTATAAGCCAGACTGTAGGTTCTTTATAAAACGGATTAGTAAAAAGCAACACAACTACAGTTATAGTAGTCAGTACTATTACTACTTTTTCAAAAAAACTATTCGCACTTATCTCATTTTGATACTTTATTGCTTCTTCGTTCATATTAGTCATTCATAATATTGAAAATACTGTCAAGCCCTGTTAATTTAAAAACCTTCATCAGACTATCATTTACATTATACAACACAAGTCCATCAAGCTTCGACATATCTATTTCAGCTTCCATAAGAGTTCTAATTCCTGCAGATGAACAATAAAAAACTTCTTCCAGGTTCATAAACATCTTTCTAATCCCTTTGGAATTCTGCCTGATAAATTCAGACAATTCTTCTGCTTCATAATAATAGATATTCCCATATGGTTTGATTTCCATCGTATCATTTTTAGTCATATGTTCGATTTTCATATCCAGACCTTTCTTTATAAAGCATGTTTTATCCCTTCTTCTCCGGAAGTTCATAATTCCACCATGCAGAATAACCTCGTCCATTCTGCTTGGCATCAGGTGCAAAACGCTTTAAGAACTCTAAAACATTATCATCTACCACACATGTTCTTACTACTTTGTAATTGCCATCCGCTACAGCCAACTGAAGGGTCTTAACCAACATAGCCATTAAATTCTTTTCATAGCCATGCTTGTACCACAGACCTTCAATATACAGACTGTCTCCACCATCATTCACCTTGATATATGCAACCATATCACTCTTGCTTGAATCTGTTGCTATGAAACAGTACTTGGTGATGTCATCCTGGTCTGGAGTTATATTTACAGCTGTATCCTTGATCAAAGGATTCTTGGATATAAATGATTTCCTTTCAATTGGCAGGAAATCATTATAGAAATCCAGGCAGCAATTCTGCAAATCTGACATACCCTTAAAAGGCTTCAGGAATGGACTCTTACTCAAATCTTCAAGACTGAACTCGTAAGTTCCTGTGCTCTCTACACATTCTATCTCAAAGAGATTCATCGATTCAAGCAAAAGTCTTAATGAAGCATCTTCCCTCTCGATAAAATCACAGTCTATATCCTCCATTAACGGATGAGCTATATATATAAGATTCTCTACAAGGTCCCTGCCAATTCCTCTTCTTCTGAAATCCGGAT
>JAZLFL010000010.1:0-5844 GCA_045615825.1 Lachnospiraceae bacterium | reverse complement strand
GAGCGACCAACTGCGCGGAGAGGACAGCAATATTCAAGGCAGTAAGTGAAGGCGCGGGGGATTTCAAGGCAATTGCAGTTGTGGGAGCCAAGCAGGGTGAACCACTTGACTACTGTCCACCATGTGGAATATGCAGACAGGTAATGACAGAGTTCTGTGACCTTGATAAATTCTATATTATACTTAGTGACGGAGAGACGGAGAGGCTTTATACATTAAGAGATATGCTTCCGTATAGTTTTGATAATTTGGATCGTGGATAAGGAGAATGAACATGACAAATCAGGAAATAGCACATTATATTGACCATACTCAGCTTAAGGCATTCTGTACATGGGAGCAGATTGATGAGCTCTGCGCAGAAGCAATTAAGTATCAGACAGCAAGTGTATGTATTCCACCTAACTATATCAGCCGTGTTAAGGCTAAGTATGGTGATAAGCTTCCAGTAGCTACAGTTATTGGATTCCCATTAGGCTATGAGAGCCGTGAGGCTAAGCTTGAGGAATGCAGCGTTGCCTTAGAGGATGGTGCTGATGAGATAGACATGGTTATTAATATAACTGACGTTAAGAATGGAGCTTATGATGCAGTGGAGGATGAGATCCGCGAGATGAAGCATATCTGTGATGATAAGATTCTTAAGGTTATTGTTGAGACCTGTTATCTTACAGAGGAAGAGAAGATAGCCATGTGTAAGGCTGTTACTAATGCAGGTGCTGATTATATTAAGACATCAACGGGATTTGGTACTGCAGGTGCGACCCTGGAAGATGTAAGACTCTTTAAGGCGAACATTGGTCCTGATGTCAAAATCAAGGCAGCAGGCGGCATTCGTACTAAGGAAGAAATGGCTGCATATATCGAAGCTGGCTGTTCAAGAATTGGCTGCAGTAGCACTAAAGTGCTTTTCGAATAAAGTATTAGAAAATGCTTGACACACATTTAATTAGTGTGTATTATTAGTTCGTTGCCGTAAGGCGACGGAATGTGCATGTAGCTCAGCTGGATAGAGCACTTGGCTACGGACCAAGGTGTCGGGAGTTCGAATCTTCTCATGCACGGAATATTAAGACAGGACAGATGTCCTGTCTTTTTTAGTTTAATTTAGTTTTTACTTATGTGTCATTTCACTTTCATTTATATGATTTTGATGGTAAAATAGTACCATACTTTATTATGGTAATTGGTTATAATTATATCCATATACAGGTAATGGCATGAAGGAATTATATACTAGTATTTTCAACTTCATAAACAAAGATACATCTCATGATAATGAGTCTAAGAAGATGACAGTTCTTATTAGAATTATGAGTATTATTCTGATGCTGTTTTTCGTTACCTGTTTCTTTATGTCATTCTTTGGAAGAATCAGATATGGAACTTCCGTTAATCTGATATTTATTGCAATATTTGGCATTGTGTTATACATGTCATATTATTGCACAAGGGCAGTTGCTACCTGGGCATTCATCATATGTTCGTTAGCATGGATAACACTCAGCTTGTGGGAATATGGATGGTTCTGTGGAACACAGACCTTCCTGCTTCTACTTATTCTGATATATTATTTCTCGAGTTATGCGAACCTTAGGAATAAGCTGATATTCAGCGCGGTTATTTTCGTTTTATACATGATATTATATCTTGTGTTTGCTAATTTGACGCCGTTGTCTGAATTGGATAGTATTCAGCGTCTGTATGTGAGATCTGCACATATGGCTACATTGGTTATATGTATGTCGATGTTAGCTTATCTGTTCAGCCGTGACAGTCAGTCCATGGAGAGTAAGCTTATCGAGTATAACCGTAAGCTTGAGGAGAAGGCCAGTGTTGATCCTCTTACGGGTCTGTATAACAGAGGCAAGATGGTTGAGATCCTTAATGAATTGGTTGATACATCGAGATATGAGACATTTAGTATCTGTATCTGTGATATAGATTTCTTCAAAAAGGTCAATGATAAATATGGACATGATGTTGGTGATGAGGTTCTTAAGATGGTATCAT
The DNA here is from genome assembly GCA_045615825.1 of Lachnospiraceae bacterium. Taxonomy (GTDB): domain Bacteria; phylum Bacillota; class Clostridia; order Lachnospirales; family Lachnospiraceae; genus Colinaster. The sequence continues at coordinate 3,831 of JAZLFL010000010.1, read as the reverse complement.
CGACAATGTCTGACATTATCTCAGGATATGGATATGCAGCCAGATGGGGTGGTGAGGAATTCTTACTTGTATTCCCTAAGACCAATGGAGATGATGCAAGCACTGTAGTATATGCAATACAGAGTGCAATCAGCAAGAAGGTTGTAGTAGACGGTACAGAAGAGATTAAAGTCACTCTGACATATGGACTTACAGAATATTCGGCCAATATAACCATGGATCAGAATATTAAGGAGGCAGACGGTAAGCTGTACCTCGGTAAGGAACGTGGCAGGAATATGGTTGTGTACTAAAGGTTATCGGTTCCTTCGGGAACCGATTTTTTATAGCAGTAAGAGGGCTAAGAAGATTAGATAAAGGTGTTTGGTAAATGCTTAAAATTTTTCTTGTAGAAGATGAATTCGTAGTAAGAGAAGGAATTAAAAAGAATGTTGACTGGGCAGGTCATGGGTATGATTTCTGCGGAGAGGCCAGTGATGGTGAGCTTGCGTATCCTATGATCCAGAAGCTTAAACCAGATATTGTCATTACAGATATCAAGATGCCATTCATGGATGGGCTTGAGCTCAGTAAGCTTATTAAGAAGGAATTCCCATGGATGGAGATTGTTATCCTCTCAGGCTATGCTGAGTTTGATTATGCAAAGGAGGCTATAAGTCTTGGAGTTGCACATTATCTGACCAAGCCTATAAGTGGTGATGCACTGCTTGAGCAGATTGATTCGCTTGCAGCCAAGATCGAGGAGAATAAGAAGCAGAAGGAACTTCAGGAGCAGTATCTTAGGGATATGGAGGAGAATGCTCATGAGGAACAGAAGAAGTTATTCCAGCATCTGGTGGCAGGAACCAAGAGTGTAACTGAGCTCATTGATATGGCAGACAGTATGGGAATGGATATTTCGGCGATATGGTATAACGTTCTGTTATTCGCTACATCTTCAATGAAGCACAATCCAGAGGAATATTCCGGAAGCGTTGTAAGTATATATGAGAGACTCGCATCTGGTATTGATTCGGCACACGAAGTTGTTTTTGACAGAGGTACGGAAGGTAAGGCCATTATATATAAGGCCGATTCGTTAGAGGAGCTTGAAGAGATTCAGAGGGAGAGCATTAGTCGAATTATCGAGGTGTGTGATAACTATGAATCGATTAAGTATTTCGGTGGAATCGGCAGGCCGGTTAACAGATTAAGAGAGCTTGGGGTGTCTTTTGAGGCAGCAAGCAGAGCTTTTGCGCACAGATATTTTGTTGATGACAGCAAGATTGTGGAATGTGATGAAACTGTTAACGAGATTAAGGAAGATGCTGATTTCGATATAGGTAATGTTGATCCTACCAAGGTTGACAGGACAAGAGTTAATGAATTCCTTAAGCAGGGTGAAGCTGATGAGATTCAGTATTTCCTTGAGGAGTTCTACCATGAGATGGATGAAGGTGCATTTAAGTCGGCTATTTTCCGTCAGTACATTCTGATGGATATATACTTCGCCGTTGCAGGTTTCCTTGATTCCATGGAACTTGACCGTAACCAGATTGAGCCTGTGAATGTGGCATCGCCTGAACTTCAGGATGTGGATGGCGCCAAGGCCTATATTGAGAGGATAATAAGCAGGGCTATTGCAATAAGGGATGCATCTGCAAGCAAGAAGTATAACAATGTGGTAGACACAGTTATTAATTATATAGATGAACATTATGCAGATGAGGAGCTGTCGCTTAATTTCCTCGCTTCATATGTTAATTTCTCGCCTAACCATCTTAGTATGATGTTCAGTCAGCAGACAGGTGTGAGCTTCATCAAGTACCTTACTGACTACAGAATGAACAAGGCGAAGGAACTGTTAAGATGTACTAATAAGCGAAGTGTTGATATCAGTATAGAAGTAGGATATAAGGATCCTCATTATTTCTCATACTGTTTCAAGAAGTATCAGGGCGTGACACCTACCCAGTATCGTAAGGGCAAGGGTGTAGTGGTTGACGAGGCGGATACAGAAGAGGTCTGATTATGTTGGATAAAATCAAAAAGAAACTGACTGACAGACCGCTTGCCGTAAGGATACGAACCTCCTATATGCTGGTTATCATTCCGATGCTGATTCTTCTTATTGTAAGTATATCCATTCTCTGGAACGAGAAGAGAAGATATGATGAGATGATTAATGCTGCCGGTAAGGCAAGTGAATTCAGTCTTGATTTCAAAAATGACTTTGACTATGAGACATATCTGGTTATTGTAGAGAGTAAGACCTTTAAGGAGAGCAATCTGCGGAATCTTATAAGTGAGGCCACGAGAGTTGTTGATTCTCTTAAGGAAGATGTTGATCCATATTCGGATAATGCTGACAGACTTGATGATGCTCAGAAATATCTTAAGAATCTAAGTACATATACGGACAGAATAGAGGACAACCTTGAGAAGGGATACAGATACGAAGAGAATCTCGAGATATGGGAGAACGATGTTCAGATAGTAACTGCCTTAATCAGGGATACTATTATTGAATTTATCTACTTCGAGATCAGGGATGTTCAGACGATGCGAGCAAGCATGCAGCAGTTCTACAGCAGAATGTTCCTGGTACTCATTGCCATATGCTCACTTGTAGTAATTATGGTAATAGTTATTTCCTATTATTTATCTTCCGGAATCACCAGACCGATTAAGAGGCTTAGTGAGGTAACAAGGCAGGTTGCAAGAGGAGATCTTCAGGTAAGGGCGAATATTGAAGCCGGAGCGGAGATTGGAGTCTTAAGTGATTCGCTTGATAAGATGATTGATCAGATTAACCTTCTGTTTGATCAGGTTAAGACAGAGCAGATAAGACTTCGTAAGGCGGAGCTTGAGCTTCTGCAGGCTCAGATTAATCCACACTTCCTATATAATACACTTGATACGATTGTATGGCTTGCCGAGGCAGGTGATCAGGCTCAGGTAGTTAGTATGGTAGGAAGTCTGTCTAACTTCTTCAGAACTACCCTTAATGAAGGCCGTGATGTGGTAACTATCAGGGATGAGCTTAAGCATGTGAATTCATATCTTCAGATTCAGCAGGTTCGTTACCAGGATATTATGGAGTATGAGGTTAATGTGCCTGATGATATAGTGGAATATACAATCCCTAAGATTACCCTTCAGCCGCTTGTGGAGAATGCTCTGTATCATGGTATTAAGAATAAGAGAGGTAAGGGTAAAATCACTGTATCGGGTGAACAGGTCCAGAACTACCTTTTATTATATGTAGAAGATAATGGTATAGGTATCACTGAGGAGAGACTTAAGCAGATATCTGATAAGATTAATAATGCGGATGATGTGGAAGGAGAGGTATTCGGACTCCATAACGTCAATGAGAGAATACGTCTTAAGTTCGGTAACAGGTATGGAATTCATGTAGATAGTGTGTATGGAGAGGGTTCGAAGGTAAGTATTATGCTTCCTCTTGAGAAAATCACACCTATTTCGTAGAAAATTTAACTTTTTTAAATTTCAATAATAAAAAATTACACTTTTATAAGAGCTATCTTTATTTAAGATGGCTCTTTTTTCTTATATGATAGGACTATCAAAGGAATAGGCCTTTGAGAAGTAGTATAAAAGGAGAAAATTAATTATGAAGAAGAAAATTCTTGCAATGATCCTTGCATCAGCAATGGTACTTGGATTAACAGCTTGTGGCGCAGCACAGGAAGCTCCTGCAGCAGCACCAGCAGCAACAGAGGAAGCTGCTCCAGCAGCAGCAGAGGAAGAGGCTCCAGCAGTTGAGGAAGCTGCACCAGCAGCAGACGCAGCAGGCGAGCTCATCAAGGTTGGTATCATCAACAATGA
>JAZLFL010000009.1:0-3610 GCA_045615825.1 Lachnospiraceae bacterium | reverse complement strand
GGCGGCAGTGGCTTTATGCAGTTCAGAATACTTAGGGATGGAGAACTTGTTAACGACTTTAACATGCCAAGAGTCCGTTCCTACAGAGTAATAGCAGAGGTTAATGGAAGCCTATGCATCATTGATTCCATTGAGATGATGCATTTTGATGACTTTATTAGTAAGCTTAAGGAACTGCATGTAGAGAACGCGCTATATATGGATATGGGCGCCGGATGGAATTATTCATGGTACAGGAAGGCGAATGGCGGAACCAGGACACTGTTCGGTCTTAAGGTTCCGTGGAGCCATAACTGGGTCGTATTCAGAGAATAACAGTTATTTTATTTTTTTTCTCACATACTGGCTTGGTGTGCAGTTGTAGTGTTTTTTGAATATTTTGGTGAAATGACTCTGGTTAGTATATCCCATAGTCTGAGCAATATCAGAAAGAGAGTAGTTAGAAGACTCGAGATAAACCATCGCTCTTCTAAGTCTCTCTTTTTCTATATATTCTGATACCGTCATATTGAAATGGGCACGGAATACATCATAGAGCTTGTTGCGGTGTATTCCACAGTAATATGCCAGGTCACTGGAGGTTATCTTCTCGTGGATGTGATTATTAATATAATTCACACATTCGTTAATGATATCTGGCATAATGCCTCGACCGGCGTTTTTGATTACCATATCACAGTATTCATAGGATGCACGTTCAACCTCTATAAGTGCTTCGCTGGGGTTAGAGGTTGCCTTCAGTCGTTCCATCTGCACAGTGTAGGCACGCATGCATAATCTTATATCAACACCACCTTTTAGCGCTCCCTGGAACATGTAAGTATAGAAGGGAGAGAAGAATAGAAGCATATCTTCACGGTTTTGGCTGGTATTGTCACGAATGTTATTAAGCACGTTCTGGTCCCAGTGCTTTTCAAGGGCATCCCTGTTACCATATTCAATGTCAGATGATATGGCCTCATACACCATTTGAACTGCCTGAACCGGCACGATATTCTCTTCGATGAATGGACGGGGTGCTTCCAGAGTCTCTGTTATTGGCTTGCTGAAATTGTGCTTGATAATCTCTGCAGGGGTGAAATTGGCACTATTAAGATCATTCGCAATCATGGCCAGAATTCCGGCAAATCTTGTGGAATCAGTTGGTATATTTCGCTCAAAGAGCGAGTAGAACTTCGTTATATATCGCTGAGGCATAACTTCGGACAGCGCAGCAGTAGCTTCTTCAAGAACAAGGAATCTCGTGTTGGCAGGACCGATTAAGATATATTTATCGTCAGAGTATGCAATTACTCCGATAAAATAGTCGAGATTAAGGCTATACATATATGGAATAGGATGTGGCGGTTGCGCCTTTCTATACGAATCGAGGATATTCACAATCCCTTTGGCTGGCCAGTAATGGTGTTCCTCCAAGTAGGAACAGTATATAGTCGTACCATCTTCCTTAACCAGTGATATCGGCAGCTGTGCTATCAGAGCCAGAAGTGACAGGTTATCTATGAGTCTCTTTTCTTCAACCATAATCAATCATCCCTTTTGTACAAATATGCTAATAGAATATACAATTATAGTATCATAAATTTTCCTGTATGGGTACACTTGGATTGTCGGGATGCGTATAACGACGACTGTAATTGGGAATATGAATGTATTAATTTGGAGATAATTAATGAATATTACTGAATTAACTGATCAGAAGGTTAAGCATATCAGTCTTGGAGAAGGACTTGTAATATCGGCAAATGTTAATATTCTTGTTGTACGCTTCGACAGTGGTAAGGAATGTAAATTCTCTTATCCATCTGCTTTCAGGAAGTTCCTGTCAGTTGAAGACGAGAGCCTTGCTTCAGAGATAGACAGTGACTTACAGAAGTGGCTTGTTGTGAGCGGAACCTTGGCGAGTGAACAGCTTCAGAAGAAGACTGAGCTTAGGCAGAAGGGCATTAACGACAGAGAGGTTAAGAGACAGATTCAGAGAATTGAGCGTGCCAAGGCAGATGCACAGCGTGGCAGGTTCTTAGCTGGCCTTGACAGGGCTTCAGCAGATAAAAGTAAATAAGCCTCTGGCTTGTTATAGAATACTACTCCCTAGAAAAGGGCTCATTAATGTGAGAAATCATATTAATGAGTCCTTTTCCCTTGTTTTTTTACAAATTTTTTCGATTTTTTGCGAATTTTTACTAAAATTTGTACGTATTTTGTCATACTCTGCCGATATAATATGTGGGAAAGGGCGAATTATGTCCAAATAAGGGAAAGAGATATACATATTGCGTACAATCGACGATGTAATAAGTCGAATAACAATAAAAAGAGGACTAACAAATTGAGCAGATTTAGTGAATCAAACTATAACAAAAATAAGAAATGGAGAAGAGTAGTCGCAGGCTTCCTTGCAGGACTCATGCTTGTAACCTCATCAGGAACGGATTGGGGAACACTTAGAACTTACGCTACGGAAGAGACTCCTGTTATGCCGGAGATTACACCGCTTGTAGAAGATGATGGAATAACACCTGCAGTAACTCCAGAAGCTAGCGAGGATATAACTCCTGTGGTAACACCTGCAGTGACTGAAGAAGTGACACCAGAGGTAACAGCTGAGGTTAGCCCAGAGGTAACACCAGAGTTAACTCCATCTGCTGAAGATATTACACCAATAGTAAGTCCAGAAGTGACTGTAACACCAAGCCCAACTGCCAAGCCAAAGATGTTGCTTGGCGCACCTAAGGCTGCACCAGCTGATGGAACACTTCTCATTAATGGTGAAGGGTTCGGCAGTGCAAGAGAAATCTGCTATGGTGATAAGGTGCTTTTCTCGGTTAAAGGCACTTCCAAAGCTATGGTATATCAGTATTTGCCAACTACTGGTAATGTAACAAGGGATGATTGGTTTTCACTGTCCGAAAAACTTGACGGAACTAATTGCTTAAAACTAGATCCAGGTAGTTATTACATAGGTTTTCAAGCGACGGATGATTCAATAAGCGTATATAGTACTAACTATGTACTTACTGTTAATAAGGCTAGAATAGGAAACGCATCAGAATTAGACTGGGGAGATTCTAAGGATGCATTTAACCTCAGATGGTTCAATCCGGTTCAAAGTGCAAGTGGCGGTTATTTATCGCATAATGAGTGGAAGGCTGATTTTAATTTAAAAGTTTACAAAGACGGAGAGATTATTAAAAACGAAACGCTAAAGAGATCTGACGATGACAGTAAGAAGAATGCGTACGATTTACATGATCCGATTACTGGTAGTGATGGGTATGGTTATGGAACTTACAAGTTTACTGTACAGGCATTAACTAATGCACCAACATTTTATGATGATGGAGCGATTGTAGAGAGTGATGAATATGTTTATAAGGATTCTGTTAAGCCTGTTATTTTGTCATATGTTAATACTGATAATAAACTGAAAGCTAGTGTTGTGGATAAAGAGACTGGCATAAAGGCATACGCATTCTCTACTGCTACGAATATCGATGATGTTGATTGGATAGATATTACTAAAGAAGATATCGTTAGGGGAAAAGAACTGAATTTGTCCTATGATGTTACTGAAGGCGGAAAATATTATCTAAGTCGGATCGTAGCCATG
>JAZLFL010000008.1:0-6325 GCA_045615825.1 Lachnospiraceae bacterium | reverse complement strand
GGTATTCATCAGATGATAGCAAAGGCTGATGGTTATCAGAGTCTGACACAGTATATTAAGGTGGGTCAGGAGTCAGCAACTATTGCTATTGACCTTGAGCCGGTTAATAGTCCTGTTAGTGTGACTCCGGTTCCAGAACCATCTCCGGATGTGCTTCATCCTACTGATGGAGTGACATATATTACACCAACCCCAAGGATATCACCTAGTGTGAGTGTTACGCCAAGCGTATCTGTTAGTCCAACACCAAGTGTATCTGTCAGCCCAACACCAAGTGTGACGGTAACACCGGATGTAACAGTAAGTCCAACACCTACTATTGTAATTACACCTGATGTAACACCTGATGTAACACCGGAAGTTAATATAACACCAACACCGGGACCGGAAGAAGATGCAGACATAACACCAGAAGTTACACCTGAACCAACAGTTGCCCCACCTTCTGATGTTATCACTCCAGAAGATGATAATAAGGAATACAAGGTTACTCTCTGTGCTCCTGAGGGAGTCGAGATATATGTTGACAGCAGCTATGCAGGAATCGGAACAGTAAGCTTTGTTAAGAGCAGTGGTAACCATGAAGTAACCCTTAGAAAAGATGGTTATGTGACAAGAAGCTACACAATTACACTGGATAATTCCAAGCAGGATGAAAGCTATTCATTCGCTGAATTGGTGAAGGCAGAATAATAGCGAAAATTAGCATATAAATGACCAAAAAAGGCGCAAAAAGGCACTTTTTGGGTTGACAAAAAGGGTTAAAAAGTCTATATTCAGTTATAGGCGTTTAGAACGCAAACAATTATAAAAACGTTTTACAGGAGGACATATTCCATGAACAAGACAGAATTAGTAGCAGCTATGGCTGAGCAGGCTAATATTACAAAGAAGGACGCTGAGGCAGCACTTGCAGCTTTCACATCTGCAGTAGCAGCAGAGCTTAAGAAGGGTGGAAAGGTTCAGTTAGTTGGATTTGGTACATTTGAAGTTTCTGAGAGAGCAGCTAGAGAGGGTAGAAATCCTCAGACTGGTAAGGTTATGAAGATTGCAGCTTCTAAGGCTCCAAAGTTCAAGGCTGGTAAGGCTCTTAAGGATCAGGTTAACGCATAATTAGAGTGATTAATCTTATACCTCATTGAGGTACACCAAAATAAGCAGGGTGGGCGTCTTATGCTCCCCTGCTATTTTAGTATTTGTCCGCAGGGGACGTGGGTATTAGGACAAGCTTGCACGCACTGGTGTCAAGGAAAGACATTATGAGATTAGATAAGTATTTAAAAGTATCAAGATTAATAAAGAGAAGAACTGTTGCCAACGAGGCCTGCGATGCCGGTCGAGTATTAATTAATGGTAATGTTGCCAAGGCAGGAACCAATGTTAAGGTTGGCGATAAGATTACCATTCAGTTCGGTAATAAGGATGTGAACGTAGAGGTTGTAGCTGTGGAAGAGACAGTTAAGAAGGACGAGGCTAAGGAACTCTACAAGTACGTATAATTATGGCTAAGAAGAAGAACAGATATCTGGTCAGGAATTCCAAGAAGCGTCAGAACCGTTTCTCAGTAATCCTTATAACAATAGTTCTCATTATGATGATCATTATCGTATCAGTAAGCCGCTATAACATAAGCCAGAAGCAGGCAGAGTACGATAAGAGAGAGGCCCAGCTTCAGGAGCAGATTGACGACGAGTCAAGGCGCGCCGAGGAGATAGCTGAGTACGAGAAATATACCAAGACTAAGAAATATGCCGAGGAAGTAGCCAAGGAGAAGCTTGGACTGGTTAATGAGAACGAGATTATTTTTAAGGAAGAGTAGTTCGGATGCTTAAGGTAGTTCTAAGTACCCTTAGACAATTACATATGATTACTCCTGGAGACAGAGTAGTGGTGGGCGTCAGCGGTGGAGCTGATTCCGTTGCACTTCTGCTTCATTTATATGAATACCAGAAGGAAGTGGATTTCACTCTTGACGTTGTTCATGTTAATCATCTGATTCGTGAGGATGCCGCTCTTGATGCAGAGTTTGTGAGAGGACTCTGTGAGAGCCGAGGTATTAACTTCCATCTTTTTGAGGTGGATGTTGTAAGCGAAGCAGCAAGACTCCATATGTCAACAGAGGAAGCGGGCAGGAAGATAAGATATGATGCTATGCGAAGCTTACAGCCGACCAAGATTGCGGTCGGACACCATAGCGATGATCTGTCTGAGACAGTGCTTCTTAATCTCTGCAGGGGTACAGGAATTCATGGAATGGCCGGTATTGCTCCTGTTTGGGAAGACATTATCAGGCCTCTTTTATTTGTCTCGAGGGATGAGATAGAAGAGTACCTGAACGAATTATGTCAACCATACAGAACCGACTCCACTAACCTTACGGATGATTATACCCGTAATAAGCTAAGGCTGAATGTGCTGCCATACCTAACACGCGAGATTAATGATAAAACCCGCGAACATATCGTGAATCTAAGCCAGGACATGGCAGAGCTTGAGAGTCTTTTAGATACTCTTACTACGAAAGCCATTAACGATATCTGTGACATTAATATAGATGACAAAACAGTAAAAATAGACCAAAATGGTTTACATAATTTGGAGCAGATAGTAAGGCGTGAATTAATCCTAAAGGCGCTTGAGCTACTGACGCCAAGACGCAAGGATATTACAAGAGCTCACGTGGAAGCCATACTTGAGATTACTGATAAGCCAGGCTATAAGCGCATATCACTTCCGTATAATCTGGAGGCGGTAAGCGCCTATGACACACTAATTATCCGGGAAAAATCCCCCGACGCAGATACCGAAGGAACGATGCCTTACGAAGGAATCCTGATGGATATAACCCCTGACAGTTCGCACAACATAACGACTGTTAATCTGCCGGATGGAAGGGTAGTAAGTGCCCGCATTTTTCCCTATGAAAAGGGTGAGGGCTACCCGGAGGGTGAGTGTACTAAGTGGTTTGATTATGATAAAATAGAAGAGTCGGTTTTGCTTAGATACAGGCGCGCCGGGGACTATCTTACGGTCAATGATTCTCTGCAGCGAAAGTCGCTTAAGGATTATATGATCAATGAGAAAATCCCAAAGGAAGAACGTGATAAAATGGTGCTTTTAGCAGATGGAGAACACGTAATATGGCTGCCGGGATACAGGATAAGTGCTTATTTCAAGGTAAGCGAGACGACTAAATATATATTAGAGATTAGTATAATAAATCTGGAGGACTAAAAATGGCAGAGAGAATTGAAGTAATGCTTTCTGAAGAGGAAGTTGAGGCAAGGGTTGCCGAGATTGGAGAGCAGATAAGCCGTGATTACGCAGGTAAGGAAGTATTCTTAATCTGTATTCTTAAGGGAGCAAGCTTTTTCGCATGTGAATTAGCTAAGAGAATTACAGTTCCTGTAAGTATTGATTTCATGAAGGTATCAAGCTACGGCGCTGGTACAGTGAGCTCAGGACAGGTAAGAATCATTAACGACCTTTCTGATTCAATTGAGGGTAAGGATGTAATCATTGTTGAGGATATCATTGATTCGGGCAATACACTTAACAACCTTCCTAAGGTATTAATGGAGCGTAAGCCTAACAGCATTAAGCTCTGTACATTACTAGACAAGCCATCAAGACGTGAGGTAGAGGTTGACGTCGATTATGTTGGTTTCCAGATTCCAGATAAATTTGTTGTAGGTTATGGTCTTGATTATGATCAGAAGTATCGTAACCTTCCATATGTAGGCATAGTAAAGTTTGATTAAGGATTAACATGAGAAGAAACGCTAGATTTCCCTTTTACCTGATATTAGTTGTGCTGTTGTTGTCAGCTGTCTATATGAGATCGATGACCAATTCGACATCCTCAGGTTATACTATGGGGGCTTTCAGAACTGATCTTGAAGCCGGTAAAGTAGTTGGAGCGATTATCTCACCTAATGCTGAGGTACCAACAGGTATTGTACAGATTAATTTATCAACTGGTGAGAATAAATTATTAAATGTAACAGATGTTAACGAGGTGCAGGCACTTCTAAGTAAGAATAACGTGGATCCGGTTGTTAAGGATGTTCCTAAGGAGGGACTCTTCAGCCAGCTTATCCTGCCAATTCTTATGATGGTTGCCTTCGGATTCATCATATTTATGATAATGGGTGCCGGCGGTGGTGGCGGCGGCAATGCCAAGATGATGAACTTCGGTAAGAGCAGGGCCAAGATGGATACCAAGACTGGCAAGACTCTTAATGATGTTGCAGGTCTTCAGGAGGAGAAGGAGGATCTTGAGGAGGTCATTGATTTCTTAAGGGATCCTGTTAAATATACCAAGCTCGGAGCAAGAATCCCTAAGGGAATTCTCTTAGAGGGTGCTCCTGGTACAGGTAAGACATTACTTGCCAAGGCAGTTGCCGGTGAGGCTAATGTGCCATTCTTCAGCATCTCGGGTTCGGACTTCGTGGAGATGTTCGTCGGCGTTGGTGCCAGCAGAGTAAGAGACCTCTTCGAGGATGCTAAGAAGAACGCACCATGTATCGTATTCATTGATGAGATTGATGCGGTTGCACGACGCAGAGGTACTGGTATGGGCGGAGGCCATGATGAACGTGAGCAGACCCTTAACCAGATGCTTGTTGAGATGGACGGCTTCGGCGTGAACGAAGGTATCATCGTAATGGCAGCTACCAACCGTGTGGATATCCTTGACCCGGCGATTCTAAGACCTGGCCGTTTCGACAGGAAGATTGCTGTTGGAGCTCCAGATGTAAGAGGCCGTGAGGAAATCCTTAAGGTCCATGCCAAAAATAAGCCATTAGGTGATGATGTCAATCTGACACAGGTTGCCCAGACTACAGCTGGCTTTACAGGTGCAGATCTTGAGAACCTTCTTAATGAGGCAGCAATAGTTACAGCCAGGGATAACAGGGCATTTATCACAATGGCTGATATTAATAAGGCATTTATCAAGGTAGGAATTGGTGCTGAGAAGAAGAGCAGAGTTATCTCTGATAAGGAGAAGAAGATTACTGCTTATCATGAATCAGGACATGCAATTCTGTTCCACCTGCTTCCGGATGTTGGTCCTGTATATACAGTATCCATTATTCCAACGGGCGCAGGCGCTGCTGGATATACAATGCCACTTCCAGAGAAGGACGAGATGTTCTTAACTAAGGGAAGAATGATTCAGGATATCATGGTATTACTTGGAGGACGTATTGCAGAGGAGATTATCTTCGGTGATATCACAACAGGTGCATCCAATGATATCAAGCGTGCGACCAAGACTGCCCGTAAGATGGTTACCAGGTACGGTATGTCAGATAATATCGGTGTAATCAATTACGACGATGACGAGGATGAGGTATTCATCGGCCGCGACCTTGCTCATCAGAGAAGCCACAGTGAATACATCACTGGTGAGATTGATAAAGAGGTCAAGAGCACCATTGATGACTGCTACGCCAAGGCTAAGGAGATGATCCTTGCCAACCGCGACATCTTAGACCGCAGCGCAGATCTCCTTATTGAGAAGGAGCGAATCACTCGCGAAGAATTTGAAGCATTATTTGAAGCATAGAATATAGTATATAGTATTTGGCTCGCGATTAAAGACATATGATCAGAAAAGCAATATTTAGCGATACAACTGAATATTACGTGAATCCGCATGAGGTGAATGAAGGCGACAGTGTCGCAATCAGGATCAGGGTGCTTAAAAAGTCGGCCAAGTCTGTGACGCTTGTGGCAGGGGATGTGGAATATCCAATGACAAGGGTTGTTAAGAATAAGAATGGCTTTGACTTCTATGAGACTAAGGTCGAGATAGGCAGGAAGATCTTCAGCTATTATTTTAAGATTGAGTTCGAGGTTATTACTCTGATTTATGATGCCAGAGGTGTTGTAGAGAAGACAGAGCCACAGTTTGCATTTAAGCTAATTCCTGGCTTTAAGACTCCTGACTGGGCTAAGGGCGGCGTATTCTATCAGATATATGTGGACAGATTCTGCAATGGTGATAAGAGCAATGATGTGCTTGATGGTGAGTATAAGTATATCGATATGTTAACCGAGCACAGAGAATGGAATGAGGATATCGGTAATGGTATTGCTGCACACTATGGTGGAGACCTTAAGGGAGTAATTGACAAGCTTGATTATTTAAAGGACCTTGGTATTGAGGTTATCTACCTTAATCCAATATTCCTATCCCCATCCAATCATAAATATGACATAGCTGATTATGACTATGTTGATCCACATTTTGGCGTAATCAAGGCCGATGAGGGTGAGATACTTACTTCCACCTCGCAGAGTAATGTGGAAGCTACCA
>JAZLFL010000007.1:0-6487 GCA_045615825.1 Lachnospiraceae bacterium | reverse complement strand
CCACCAACCGATGTAGCTTGTACCCTTCTCCATAAGAGCTGCTGACTCCTGGTCAAGGCTTGTTAATGAAGAAAGATCTGTGTTTGATGTATCCCAACATGCAAGACCTGCACCCATCTGGAATCCTAATGTACCAATCTTCTCTGATAAGTACTCAAGATACTCAACAACTTCCTTTGGATGCTCTGTTGCTGCATTTACATAGTAACCATCTGATGTACCACCTGAGAACTCAGAGATGCTTCCCTTACCACCTGGGATTTCTGGGAATGGTACACAAACAACCTTACCCTTTGTAGCTGCTGCGTCATCCATGATTGCTGGATGTACCCAGTTAGCCTGGTAAAGCATAGCACCCTGTCCTGCACAGAAGCCTTCAACCATTTCATTGTAGCTTGTTGAAAGGTAGTTGTCATTGAAACCGCCTGCCTTAACAAGTTCCTGTAACTTAGCTGCTGCATCTACGAACTCTGGTGTGTTGAACTTAGAAGGATCACCAAATGCTGCCTCGATACCAGCATTACCAGCTGTTCTAGCTGAGATGATATCCATCCAGTACATACCTGGCCATAAATCCTTCTCACCCATCATGATTGGGTTGAAGCCTGCTGCTCTAAGCTTAGCGATAGCGTCAAGTAACTCATCCCATGTCTCAGGAATCTTAGCGCCTGCTGCGTCGAACTGCTCCTTGTTGCAGTAAAGGTCTGCAAGGAATGTGATTGTAGGATATGAATATACCTTACCATCAAATGTAGAACCTTCAAGCATACCTGGAAGAACCTTAGCCTTAACGTCTGGGTTCATGTACTCGTCGATTGGCATTAAGAAGCCTGCATCAACGAAATCCTTAACGAAGCTTCCTGCCCACATGTATGAAAGGTCTGGAGCCTCGCCAGCTACGAATGCTGTCTTAATCTTTGTCTTATACTGCTCACCTTCAACACCATCCTGCTCGATTGTTACGTTTGGATGAAGCTTTGGATACTCTGTAACTGACTCCTCGATGATCTTCTTAACAGGATCTGTGTCAGCTACTGACTGATGCCAAATTGTGATTGTGATCTGCTCGTCAGATGCCTCTGCAACTTCCTCTGTAGCTGCTGGTGCCTCTGCCTCAACCTTCTCCTCTGCTGCTGGAGCTGGAGCTGCTGCTGGTGCTGCTGCTTCTGTTGAACCACAGCCAACGAGTAATGAAGCTACCATAGCTGTTGAAAGAAGCGCGCTTAAAATTTTCTTTTTCATGTTGCCTCCTTGTGTTTTTACAACTAATTTGGATGTTTATCATCCTATGTAAAATAGTATAAAAAAAATGAATGTATATAAAAATTCACAAAAGAATATATATACATTCACTTATTAGTCATATACATTAGTATGTTTCACTTTTTAGCCAAAACAGATGCTTTGTTTCACTTTTTCGTCAAAAAAGCTTGTTTCTATCTTGAATTCCTATATTCCGTAACAGAAACCCCCGTCATCTTCTTAAACCAGATACTCAGATAATGTGGATCCGGTATACCAATCTGTTCGCCTATATCATAATCCTTCATATTGCTGTCTTCTAAGAGTGTAAGCATCTTATTCAATCTCATCATGCTTAATACTTCCATATAAGTCTTACCAGTAAAGTTCTTAAAATTTCTGTTAAGACTGCTTACTGACATACCATATTTTTCGGATATATGTGTCTGGCTGAGATCCGATTCTCCAAGATTATTTCTCATATAAGAAAGGATGTCCCTCATAACAAGACCCTTATCAGGGTTAGTGACGCTCTGTTTCTCAATGGAAACCTTCATGGACATCTCACTCTTCTCAACACTCTGCTTAATTGACATTCCATTAGTATCGATCTCTTTTAAATTATGAGAATGACCAAGCCTGTCTATTGCGGAGGTATATGCATCATGAATATTCTCCCAGCTCTTAAACAGTCCTGAAACGCCATATTCTATATGATACGAGTATTTGTTCTCTATAATCTGCTCAATAATCTCAAAGCACTCCTCTAACGGAACCTTCTCATTATTGTTAATAACTACTATTCTGCCCCACGAATCTGTAAGCACTGTAATATACTTCTCGTTCTGGAAGAAATGTGCAATCTCATTATTAATATTAATGCCAATCATCGCTTTATCTGCGACCTCTTTAATAGCAATCATTCCAACCTGGAGAACCGCATCAGCAGAGTCATTAATCATTACATTATAACGTGCAAGCTTATCCGAATAATTACTGTCCCATTTTCCATCCTGTAAAACATGAGAGAGATAGATGTTCCTTAAAGCCGGAATATTACTATTAATGTCATCGAGGATCTCATTGGCAATCTTCTTCTTCTCATTATCCATCTCAATCTGAGAAGTTGCACGAGCTACTGCAGCATTAAGTTCATCCGCCTGGACAGGCTTCATAAGATAATCAAATACACCCGCCTTAAGACTACGTCTTACATAATCGAAATCATCGAAGCCGGTAAGAATAATAATCTTTGTATTAGGAAACGCCTTAATACACTTCTCACCAAAACTGATTCCATCCTCTTCTGGCATACAGATATCACTTATTACTATATCTGGCTTTGTCTCCCTGACACCATCAAGAGCCTCCTTGCCATTGCTGTATTCACCAACAATCTCAAGGTTAAGTCCATCAACATCAAGCTTCATTCTGACAAGCTTTCTTATTAACATTTCATCATCAATCAGTATTACCCTGTATCTGCTCATGCTTCACCATTATCTGATAAATCACCTATACCAATATACAAATCAATCCTTGACGGATTGCGATTAATCTCATATCTAAATGATTCGCCATACATAAGACGAAGTCTCTCTATGGTGCCTCTCAGTCCCAGGCTCTTGCCCTTAACTGGCTCTCTGTCTCCGGCAATCTCATTAACTATATCATCCGGAACACCATCACCACTATCCTCGACAGATATATGAAGGCTGGCATCTTCCATGCACACATCAACACGCACATCGCCTTTATTATTCTTGGCTCTTACTCCATGCTGGAATGCATTCTCAACAAGCGGCTGAATCGTAAGCTTCGGTATCATGTATTCACGACATTTATTATCACAGTTAATTGTGGTACTAAAGCTGTCACCAAACCTTATCTCCATTATCTGTATATAATCCTTGGCAATACGTATCTCTTCTTCAATGGTTAAGAACTCTCGTCCACCGCTTACACTCTTCCTAAAGAAATCACCAAGGGCTTCAATAAGCTTACATACTCTCTCTGTATCGCCCATCATTGCGAGTGCTTCAACAGACTCTAAAGTATTGTAGAGAAAATGAGGCTTCATCTGCTCCTGAATCTCATTTAACTCCACCTGCCTGATTCTCTTCTGACGCTCAATAGTCTCATCAATGAGCTCACTGATACGATCCACCATGCTGTTGTATCCATCGTATAAAAGCTCAAATTCTCTAAGTGATGATTTCTCACTTATCTTCTGAGGCACACCATTTTTAGCCGTCGACATTGCTCGCAGCATAATCTGCGAAGGATCTGCCAGTATTCTTGCCATTATTGAAGATCCCACAATCATGATAATACCAATCAGAAGAACTATTGCTATATTCAGCTCCAATAATCCCTTTGAACTGAGTGTTATAGGAAGTGGGGTATATCTTATAATTCTCCAGCCACGATGAGTACATATTACACCCGACAAAAGCATTCTGCCGTTATCATGTTTTGCAACACCGTGCATATTTCCATCCTGATATTCAAAGTCCGAAGCCAGTGCTATATATTTATCTACCTCATTAAGATCACCATTCCAGAATACCAGCTTATCATCTTTATCAAGAATCAGAAGATTCTCCTTAGATATATCAAGAGTCTTATTTATCGTATTCCTGAATCTTTTCTCACTAATCTCAACACCTATAATTCCCTTACTGGTAAAATCAGTGATACTGTTATACGAACGTACTAAAGATATATTACCATTCTCATTGCCTGTAACAACCTGAACAGCAGCCCTTCCATAGGGTGTCATAAGCTCAGCATAGTCACTAAGCTGTTTACCATCTGCACTACTGAAATTCTCACCAACCTTAAGCAGCTTTCCACTTAAATCAATAAACCATATTTCGTCCGCAACCTCAGAAAACTGCAGGATTGAATGTACCTTCTGAATTACTCTCTGCTGACCTCCCATATCTATAGTAAGATCGCCTAATGCCATCTGTTCCTGAACAATTCCATCAGATATAAGCATCTTGGAATAATTATCCGCACTCTGAATGAAAGATTCTAATGATAAATCCAGTGTGTGTAATGTGTTAATACTCTCCTGGGCAAACAGACTCTCTTCATATCTGTAATATATCCTGGAAAAAACCGTCAAAAAAATAGCCATCACAAATACGATGAATATTCCCACAACGATAGCTATTCTTTTTTTCAGATCTAATTTATTCAAGAAATCTTTAATCATTTACTCATTAATATCCTGATATGTGATATTCAGTTCTCTTTCCTTTTCCCTGACAGCTTTCTCTCTGTCATTAAGCTCCTGCTCCCAGGTAGCATATTCATTCTGAATAGCATTACGGTAGTTAAGTATATTCGGCGTATTGGCATTAAGAGATATAACAAAAAGCGCCACTATCACGAAAGCCATTACTATAACCGCAATAATGAGATTCCTGTTCTGTGTCTTAAGGGCGTCTCTTTTCTTCTTCTTGGATACAGTTACATCCCTGTCAGGCCTCTTAACGTCCTCGGAAATACTGTTGTTATAGACCTGATAAAGAGGTATCCCGGGAATATCATCCTTATTCATGCCAAGGGCTACCATACGCTTCTGAAGATCATGCATATAAGCATAGCCTACAGGTGTACGGAACATCTTACGCTCTATTGCACCCTGATATACAGAGAGAATCGTATCAGCGCTACGATTCTCTATCTTTTTGTCAATATACTTCACTGTTGACAGTTCATTCTTGGCAAGCTCAACATCTGTTGCGGAGCCAAAAGTGAATCCATTAACCGTGAATCCTTTTCTCATTTTATCGTCCATCGCGACCTCTGTTTTTCTCAGTTAATACACTTGCTGATATTCCCTGTCTTGCGGATTTAAGCTTGAGACGCTGCTTCTCATTAACATATTTAGCTATGGCAGAGCTCTCCATATTAAGCTTACATCCATATACTGTTCTTGTTCGTTCTATCTCAAGCGAACGCACCACAATGGCACTCAGTTCAAATCTTGTATTAATGTCCGGATCCCTGAATGTAAGATGAACAACCGAACCATCAGTGATCTCTTCATCGCTGCTGCATACAAATGCTATTCCACTTGTACTAACATCCTTAACAGTCACATCTATCTGAGTGCCGCCAAGACCTACAATAGCAACTCCCGGTTCACCTACCCAAACTCTGTGGGCATTTCGCCTGTTGATGGCTCTTGCTTCTGTTTTACAGGTTATCTCGTGATAAAACTTATCTTCTGCTGTCTTAATATTTCTTATCTTAACATTTACGAACTGCCATGCTCTTCCGTTCTCTTCATCAGTTACAATCAAAGAAAGTACCAGACCCTTGGTACCGAAGCCGAGCATCTTATCATTCTGATATATAGGCTCGCCGTAAAGCATGCCATCAAACACCTCAGCTATCTCAGTACTAAAATCAAGCTGTTGCATTCCGATTCCAACTATTATCTGAACTTTTGCGCCTACTGCAACATCGCTTAAAAGCATTAATGCACCTCGAAAATAAAAAAGTGGACCAGACGGGAGTCGAACCCGTGTCCGAAGCCCCTTCCACCGTACTTCTACAAGCTTAGCTTATCGATTAACATTCCCTCCTGTATGCAGTGATAAGCACCTGCACACATTCAGTAGCTTCATAATACGCCCATATGCTCAAAGCTTTGCATATGTCGTTTCTCACATGTTCGATGCCTGGGTCCTAATGTGTGAGTGCACTAGGTCAGACAGCTGCAACTAGGCAGCGTATGCTAAATTTTCGTTAGCGTTTAATTTTAATTGTGCGATTAACGTGTCGCAACGGCTTGCTTCTCCAGATTCCAAAACCCCGTCGAAACCTTGACTGGCCCTTATTATCTGTCAAATATATGACAAATTCGACTATTGTTATTTTACAGTACGCCTACAACTATATCAATAATTAATCATAAATTGCGTACCTTAAACTCTCTTTCAGCCTCCCTCTGCATATCACGCTTGGCGATATCATTACGCTTATCATATAGCTTCTTACCACGGCATAATCCAATCTCAAGCTTGGCTCTTCCATCCTTAAAATAAACCTGCAAGGGAACAAGTGTAATTCCTTTTTCCTTGACCTTGCCAAGCAGCTTATTTATCTCAGCCTTATGCATCAGAAGCTTTTTTGGTCTGAGTGGATCTTTATTGAATATATTCCCCTTCTCATATGGACTGACATGCATTCCATATACCCATACTTCGCCATTTTCGATTCGTAT
>JAZLFL010000006.1:0-2945 GCA_045615825.1 Lachnospiraceae bacterium | reverse complement strand
CCGGATCATATTCATATTCGATATTCGCAGCACCTGCAATTCCGGCTACATTAATATCACCTGAAACATCTCCATTATTAATACATCTTGATATTACGCCATTACTACTAATGGTATCCAATGAAGATATATCCCTTATACGAGCTTCATCACTGGTTAATTTCTCAATATCGTCAGATAAGGTATTACTCATATGCTGAAGCTGACCTGTTGTTGCATTAATAGAATTAAGAATTGAATTTGTTCCAGCATCAACAGATTTTACAAGATTATCAACACTCTCATATTCTCCAGTGTCCTTAATCTGATCAGCAAACTTAGTCAGAGCTTCTTTTGTGTCATTCTCAGATACACTATATGAGTCCTCGAGTTTTGACAGATTATCATAAAGAACCTTCATGTTATCCTGAAGTTCTTTAACATTAGTTGAGTTGACACTTACGCTCTCAACATTTTCACGAAGCTCTTTTATGTTACTAGCATTAAATGATACAGAAGAAAGAGAAGGTGTCTGCTTAGACAGATTCTCAATATTCTCCATAGCCTTATTAATACTTACAATATAGTCCTTGGTATTAGGTTTGTTATCAGATACTGTCTGAGTAATCTCTTCAATACCACTCTTAATGGAATCAAGATCTTTGCCATACTGAGTAACAAGTTCGTTAACATATTTTGATGAGTCAGATGTTGCATTCTGAATAGCAGAATTGATACCTGTAATACTATCAGAAAGACGGTTAATGTCATCCTTTGCAGTATTAAGCTTATCATCCATGTATTCTGATTCTATATAAGGCTCTGCCTGTCCAACACTGCCTCCAATATCCTTACGGCCATAGATATTACCTTCGTTAGTACAGCCGATTATCTCACCACTCTGTCTGCCTGCAATACCACCAACATTGTAACCAGAATGATTATATCCAACATCTCCGTGATTGATACAGCTTACAATGATTCCAGAGGAATCCCCTGCAATACCACCTATATCAGTTCTGTTGATAAGGCTCTTTGTAATATTGAAAGCTCCGATATCTACGCTATCACTAAGATCAAGGGTTGGATCATACTCATTGGCATTGATTTCACTGTAGTTTTCCGAATCCATGATAATGCCTTCATTATTACCACATATTCCTCCAGTCAGATCTGTACCCAGTACGGAACCATTAGCACTACATGAGTAAATGATGGCATCATTTTTATTAAGGCCAACTACGCCACCTACACTCTCATTGCCTTCAATATTACCGCTGTATGAACAGCAGGATACACTACCATAGTTAACGCCTACGACACCACCAATATTCTTGCCAGAACCTGAGACTTTGATGGAACCAATTACTGTTAGATCATTAACGCTTCCCATCTTTCCCACATATCTGAAGAAACCATAGTCACTTCCTTTAATGTTTGTAAGAGGTATAGTTACACTATGTCCATTACCATGGAATGTACCGTTAAAGTATGGTACTCCAGTAAAACCAGAAAATGATATTTCAATATCTCTTCCCAGTTCAAAAGTTTTTCCTACACTATAGCTATCATATTTGCAGGCCTCTACAAAATCCCTGAAATCTTCAGCTGTATTAATTCTAACAATTTCGTTTTCTGTAACCTGATCGGTACTTACATCGTTCTCTTCATCCTTTGTATCCTTATCAGCCTTGTTCTCACTTGCCTTCTTATATGTGATTCCCTGATTGATCTTATCGCCATTATTCAGGTTAGCTGCAGCAACAGGTATATAGTTTCCTAATACCATACACATAATTAATGCAGCGACAATATATTTCTTTAAGGTAATACTTAATCTAATCATTAATTCTCACCTCCATTATTGTCATGAACATCCTCATCCAGTTCATCCTTATTAACCCGCTCTTCCAAAGCATCAATATCAGATGCGACATCTTCTTCGGAACTGTCTATTTCATTAATCTCACCGGACTTGGACGGAATAAGACTTTCCACCACAACTTTCATCTCACCCTTAACAATACCAGTAACATCAGCATCAATAATACCGTTAACATATCCCTTAACATGACCTGAAACAGATATCTTACCAGTAGCTTCCTTCTGCTCTCTCTGAAGGCTTATTGCCAGAGCCGTCTTTTCAATTAGAGTATCACCCAGTAAAAGAATCTGAGGTAATACAAATATTACAAGTAATATTGATATACATGTACCTCTTCCCAGCGCAATACCAATGGCGGCAACAGTAGGATCTGAAGAAATGTTACCAATGAGGAATCCGGCACTTATCATAATTGAGCCCGATGTAAAGATTGTTGGGAAGGCCTGATTAATAGTCTCTGCAATGGCCTTCTTTAATGGCATCTCCTTCTTAAGTACAAGATATCTACTAGATATAACAATGGCATAATCGATAGTAGCACCCATCTGAATAGCTGAAATAATCAAGTATGCGATGAAATATACTCCCTGTCCTGTTAACGCAGGAATTGAGAAATTAATCCATATACTTCCCTGAATAGTTAATACCAGAAGTACTGGAAGCCCTGCTGACTGGAATGTGAAGAACAGGATAATTAATACAAATAATAATGTAAGAATACTTATAACAATATTATCTGTAGCAAATGATGTCTCAAGGTCCTTACAGCTTGTTGAATTACCAACAAGTATTACATTTCCAGCACCATAGAATTCTTCAGCAATCGAACGAATTTCTTCCATTGCATCATATACTTCCTGACCTTCAACAGGCTTATCAATATCTAAAACTATACGAGAATAGTTCTCTCCCTTAAGCTGAAGCTGAGCATCATCAAGAGTCTCGTGGAGATCATTTAATGTATCATCCAATTCAGAGCTAAGCTTTACATATCCCTGCTCGTACTGATCGTACAGGAAAAGGAACATATCTATAATAGGAACACTGTAATCATCAATACCTGTTATAAGTGGTCCATACT
>JAZLFL010000005.1:0-2185 GCA_045615825.1 Lachnospiraceae bacterium | reverse complement strand
ATAGTCTGCGTTGTATTGCGGATGAGATTATAATAGTTGATACAGGCTCAACTGACGGAACGAAGACCATCGCATCCAGATATACTGACAGGGTAGTTGACTTTGCATGGACAGGGAGCTTTGCGGGTGCGAGGAACTATGCATTTTCGTTAGCGACATGCGATTATATCTATTCAGCAGATGCGGATGAAGAGCTTGATGCAGATAATCAGGCTAAGTTCATGGCTCTTAAAGAAGTCATGGATCCAGATATAGATATTGTTCAGATGTATTACTGTAATCAGCTTGAGAATAATACGATATACAGCTTCGACAGAGAACTGCGTCCTAAGCTATATAAGAGATTACGTACATTTACATGGGAAGAATCAATTCACGAAGCGGTAAGATTACAGCCGGTTATATATGACAGTGAGATAGATATCATTCACAGACCGGGACCAGGGCATGCTGCGAGGGACCTTAAGGCCTTCGAGAGTCGTATTGCCAGTGGTGCTACACTCAGCAGCCGACTGACAGAGATATATGCCAAGGAATTAATCATTGCAGGTACTAAGGAGAATCTTGTAATCGCTAAGGATTATTTCTGTGCACTTGCAGACGCTGAAGGAGTCTCGTCAGATGAGATGGCAAGAGCATTCACCATGGCAGCCAAATGCTGCAGAGCGGATGGGGATGCAGTAGGCTTCATGAAGTATGCGTTAAGGGCCGCCGCAGGCGAGCTTATGACCAGTGAGCTGTGCTTCGAGCTTGGAGATTACTATGAGTCAGTAGGTGATATTAATGAAGCTCTCATGTGGTACTATAATGCAGCCAATGAGACAGAGAGTTATATGGATATCAGATACAGTGATGAATATCCTAATGAAGCCATGAACAGAATTAATCAGTCGTAGCGCAGAATAACAGTTAAATATATTTAGATTTAAACAGCCAGTATGATATGTGACGAAGTAAGGTTGCATATTACACGGGCTGTTTTAATTTATTAATAAAAGTTGTTGACAAATGTTCTTACAAGTATATACTGAACATATGAACAGTTATTCATATGTTCGAAATAAGCAGACAGAGAAAGAGGTTAAATATGAAGAAGAATTATAAGATTGATGTTGATTGTCCAAATTGTGCACTTAAGATGGAAGAGGCTGCTAAGGCTACAGCAGGCGTTAAGGATGCAACAGTTAATTTCATGGCACTTAAGATGATTGTTGAATTCGAAGACGGCAAGACACCGGAAGAGGTTATGCCAGAAGTACTTAAGAATTGTAAAAAGGTCGAAGACGATTGTGAAATATTTTTCTAGTAAAGTCCGAGGGGAATTATGAACAAGAAGCAGAAGAAGGTATTAGTAAGAATAATTGTTACACTGGCTATATTCCTTCCATTATTTATTCTGGAGAGAGTGCTTGGTGAGGATAGCCTGGGAATACTTAAGTATCCTGTCTGGATCCTGTATCTTACAGCCTATGTAATAATTGGTAACGATATCCTTAAGAAGGCATGGAAGGGAATCCGTAATAAGCAGGTATTTGATGAAAATTTCCTGATGACAGTGGCTACTGTTGGAGCTATCTTATCAGGTGAGCTTGAGGAAGGCGTGGCAGTTATGCTTTTCTACCAGATTGGTGAGCTGTTCCAGAGCGTGGCAGTAGGCAAGTCAAGGAAGAACATCAGCGCGCTTATGGATATAAGACCTGATTATGCCAACATCGAGGATGAGAATGGTAATCTTACACAGGTTGATCCTGACGAGGTAGCAATTGGTACTGTTATAGTTGTACAGCCAGGCGAGAAGGTTCCAATTGACGGAATCGTTATAGAAGGCTCAAGCTCTCTTAACACAAGCGCACTTACAGGTGAGAGTGTTCCAAGAGAGACCAATATTAATGATGAGGTTATAAGCGGCTGTATCAATCTTACAGGTCTTCTGAAGATTAAGACTACTAAGGAATTCGGCGAATCAACAGTAAGTAAGATCCTTGACCTTGTAGAGAATTCAAGCTCCAAGAAGTCAAGATCAGAGAATTTCATCTCAAGATTCGCCTACTACTATACTCCAGCTGTATGTTACGGTGCACTTGCATTAGCCATCCTTCCACCACTTGTAATGTTAGTAACAGGTAATCCGGCTAACTTCGGTGAATGGATATACAGAGCATTAACATTCCTTGTTATCAGCTGT
>JAZLFL010000004.1:0-7588 GCA_045615825.1 Lachnospiraceae bacterium | reverse complement strand
AAGTAGTTCGTCGTGGTAAGGTTAGACGTGCTAAGTTATTCTATCTTCGTGACCGTGTTGGTAAGGCAGCAAAGGTTAAGGAAATCATCAGATAATTTAACGATGAGATTTAGAGCGATGCACTTGCATCGCTCTTTTTTTTAAGGAAATCGATTACTATGGCTAATATTAATGAACTACTTAAGAAGTATGAAGATTTAAAGCATTATATAAAGGATCTTGGCAGGGTGGCAGTTGCATATTCAAGTGGAGTTGATTCCACTTTTCTGTTATATGCAGCAGTGGACGCCCTTGGAAGCACGGACGCGATTGCCATTACAGCCAATTCAGCCGCTTTTCCCGCAAGAGAAGGGGATGAGGCTAATATATTCTGCAAGGAGAGAGGAATTAAGCAGTATGTATACGACTTCGGCGCCATGAGCGTTCCGGGGTATGCTGCTAATCCGGCTGACAGATGCTATATCTGTAAGAAGGGGCTTTTTACTAATATTGTACGTCTTGCCAAAGAGCATAATATAGAATATGTATTAGAGGGCTCTAATGTAGATGATGATGGTGATTACAGACCAGGTCACAAAGCCATTGCAGAGCTTGGAATTGTAAGTCCGTTACGCGCTGTTTCACTTACAAAGCAGGAGATAAGGAATCTGTCGGAGCATTTCGGCCTTCCTACATGGAATAAGCCTGCATATGCCTGCCTTGCTACCAGAATTCCATATGGTGAAGAGATAACAGAGAAAAAGCTTAAGATGATTGACGCCGGTGAACAGTGCCTTATTGATAATGGCTTTAAACAGATGAGAGTAAGACTGCATGGTGAAGATATAGCAAGAATTGAGCTTCTTCCTGAGGATATTGACAGATTTATGGAAGCGGATATGCGCATGTCAGTCTATGAGGAATTTAAGAAAATTGGCTTTTCCTATGTATCTCTTGATATCAGGGGATATAAGATGGGAAACATGAATTCGACTATTATGTAGGTCATGCATTAAGAGAATCTTAATGGAATCTTAATTGGACTAAAGTCTGAGTGAATGCGATAATTCACTTATGAACAGATTAATGAAGAGTCTTGCGGTTATTCTATGGACGAGTACTATTGCAGTATTTATGCTGATACTGTACCTGTCGTTCCAGGACGGAGAAGCTGCCAAGATGTTAGACAACAAGTACATAATAAGATTTGCAGCCATTTACTATGGAAGAGATGATTTCAATATATTTGAGATGGCGGATATTATCTACAGATTCAGGCAGTATGGAAGAATATTAATATTTGCGATATTAGCATTTCTTGGAACTGCTACAACCCATGTTACATTTTATAAGCTGCCATGGTTTGTCCGCTCGGTTATTGCAGTTCTGGGACTGATTGCTGTTGCGGTGTTTACTGAGAGATTCAAGATGTATCTGCCGACAAGGCATTTCTCTGAGACAGAGATGCTATACAGCATATATGGGGTAGTCGCCGGATTCATGGTAATAACCATCATGACATTCGTCTATTCAATAGTTAAGCAGATTTTGTCATTGATATTTGATTGGGAGTAAATATGTCAGAGGAACTGATTAGAACTGAATTACTTATTGGCGCAGATGCGGTGAATACGCTTGCTGATTCCAGGGTATTAGTATTTGGCGTTGGTGGCGTTGGCGGATATGTCTGTGAGGCGCTTGCCAGAAGTGGTGTTGGTCATATTGATATTGTTGATGATGACACGGTAGCACTTTCCAATATTAACCGTCAGATTATTGCCACTCACAGTACGGTGGGCAGATACAAGACAGAAGTAATGGTAGAGAGAATTAAGGACATTAATCCTTATTGTGAGGTTAATGAGTACAGATGCTTCTATCTTCCTGAGAATAAGGACCAGTTCGACTTTACTAAGTATGACTATATTATTGATGCTATAGATACCATCACTGCCAAGCTTACCATTGTTGAGGAGGCGAAGAAGGCAGGCACTATGGTAATAAGCAGTATGGGGGCCGGCAATAAGCTTAATCCGGCCGCTTTTACTGTGGCTGATATATCTAAGACCAGCGTTGACAGACTTGCCAGGGTCATGAGACGTGAGCTTAAGAAGAGAGGGATATATCATCTTAAGGTGGTGTATTCGACAGAACAGGCTATAGAGCCTAAGAATAATCCTGATGAGGCAGCATCAGTAAGTGGGACGGATTTTTCAGATAGTGATATGTCGGCAGGACCAGTACACAAGAAGCGTGCGACACCGGGGTCTATAGCATTCGTTCCATCAGTCGTGGGACTGATTATAGCCGGTGAGGTTATTAAGGATTTAACAGGCATTAACAGATAGAAGGAATTGGAGGACTTATGACAAGCATACTTGACGAGATTATTATTCCTGATCTTGATGGAATCAGAGGCAATATTACATTGCCGGACTATGTGGGAAACGTGGCTGTTACTTGGACAAGTGACCGACCTGATATTATCAGTGACACTGATAATGGCAGTCTTAAAAAGGGTGTGGTTAACAGAGCAGATTCTGATGTTACAGTTATCCTTACAGCGAAGGCTATAGTAGATGGACAGGAGTGTATCAGAACATTTGAGGCTAATGTAGTTAAGGCACCTGTGAAGCTTTCAGAGGATGATTTCGGCGGATATATATTCGGACATTTTATTGGTGAACAGACTCCTGAATCTGAGCAGATATATTTTGCTTTAAGTAAGGATGGTCTTAACTTCACTGATATGAATGGATGCAAGCCTGTATTAATTAGTGAAGTTGGCGAGAAGGGAGTTCGAGATCCATATTTATGCAGATCGCATGAGGGAGACCGTATATTCCTTGTTGCAACAGACCTTAGTATACATCACAGAGGTGGCTGGTTCATTAATGAGCAGGGATATTATGACCCAAGTACAACAGGAAGCTCATATCTTATTGTATGGGAATCAACAGATATGGTTCACTGGAGTGACGCCAAGGCAATTAAGGTTGCACCAGAGAATGCTGGAATGGCATGGGCACCAGAGATGATATATAACGATGAGACAGGTGAGTATGTAATATTCTTCTCATCAAGCATTATGAATCCTGAGACTAAGATGAAGGCCAAGCCTAATACCATCTTCTATGTATGTACAAGAGATTTTGTTCATTTCTCGGATACTAAGATTTTTATTGACTGTCAGACTGATGGTGAGCCAGAGGGCAAATCAAGAGAGATTATTGATACAACAGTTCTTAAGATTGGTGATTACTATTATTCAGCATCAAAGGATGGTGATAATGCAGAAGCTAATGGTGGTATCAGAATCCTTAAGACTAAGAATCTGCTGGATCCAGACAGCTGGGAGAAGGTGCTTGACCTTGACGAACTTGGAATAGACTTAAGTGGAGTGGATGTAGACGTACTTGATAACAGTACGCTTGAAGGTCCTGAGCTGTTTATGTATAACCGTAAGGACTGGAATGATCCTGATGTGCCAGAGTATGGACTTATGGCAGACAGATATGCTCACGATTCGGGATATCTTCCTCTTAAGACCACAGATATTGAAGATGTCACTAATGCGAAGGGCTCATGGACCTTACTTAAGCCGGAGGATTACTCCTTTGATAAACTTAAGAAACGTCATGGTACAATTATGAGAATTACTAATGCTGAACTGGAATATCTGACTAAAGAACTTGGAGAATAGATATCCAGTTGTGTGGTATAATACAAAGTATGAGTAGAAGAAAAGGTGGACTTAATTTCAGAAGGAAGAAGACTCATGTAAGCACCAGTCACGTGTCAGAGGCTTTCGGATATTTGTTCGGAGTTGCTGCTGCAATAGGGCTTGCACTTTTTATTGTGTCCAACTGGGGAATTAAGACCAGCGTTATTGGTTCGAGTATGGAACCATATCTCTACAACGGACAGACTATCTATATCAGTAAGCTGTCCTACCTTATGAGTAAGCCCAGAAGTGGTGATATAATTGTGTTCCTGCCCAACGGTAATAAGAATACTCACTTCTACATCAAGAGAGTTGTTGGCGTACCGGGTGATGTAATAGAGTTTCGAAATGGCCGACTATATGTCAATGATATCGAGGAAGTGGATCCTAAGATTGATAAGGCACAGGATGCCGGTATAGCGGAGAATGCAATTACCTTAGGTGTGGATGAATACTTTGTACTTGGAGATAACCGTAATAATGGTGAGGATTCAAGATCTGGTAATATCGGACCTGTTAAGTTCGACCTGATAGAAGGAAGAGCGTGGTTCAAGACTACGAAGGATGATTCTATAGCCGGAGTTATTCCAAGAGGCAGGAAGAAAGCGGATTAATTATGAACTATCAATGGTATCCAGGGCATATGACGAAGGCAAAACGTCAGATGCAGGAAGATATAAAACTTATAGATTTAATTATAGAGGTTGTGGATGCCAGGATTCCACTCAGCAGCCGTAATCCTGATATTGATGACCTTGGACAGAATAAAGCCAGAATGGTGCTGCTTAATAAGTCCGATCTTGCAGATCCTGTTGTTAACAAGCAGTGGGTGGAGTATTTCAAGAGCAGGAATATTCATACGCTTGAGGTCAATTCCAAGTCGGGTGCCGGCCTTAAGGCTATTCAGGGAACTGTTAAGGAAGCCTGTAAGGAGAAAATTGAACGCGACAGAAAGCGTGGCATAAAGAACAGGCCAGTGCGGGCAATGGTAGTTGGTATTCCTAATGTTGGTAAGTCAACATTTATTAACAGCTTCGCAGGCAAGGCCTGTGCGAAGACTGGTAATAAGCCGGGTGTAACAAAGGGTAAGCAGTGGATTAAGCTTAATAAGGAGCTTGAACTGTTGGATACTCCTGGTATTTTGTGGCCTAAGTTTGAAGATCAGGCCACAGGTATGAGACTTGCATTCATTGGTTCCATTAATGATGAGATTCTTGTGATGGAAGAGCTTGCAACAGACTTTATCAAGTATATGGTTGATTACTATCCTAAGGCCATCACATCGCATTATGGAATAGATGAGAATACTGCACCTGATTATCATATGTTAGAGGAGATTGGCAAATGTCGTATGTGCCTTCTTCCTGGCGGTGAGGTTGATATAGTTAAGGCTGCGAAGATCCTTATGGATGATTACAGAGCAGGACGCCTGGGACGGCTTACACTTGAAAAGCCAGGCTCTGAGGAGGAATAATGTCCAGATCCAGTAAGAGAAGAAGAATCATTAATAACACATTAAGAGAGGTTCTTGGAACAAGCTTATATATATTATTTGTACTGCTATTAGCCTTTATGGTGGTTAAGTATGTGGGGCAGAGAACAGAAGTAATTGGCGAGAGCATGGAATATACCCTTATGGACGGTGATAACCTGATCGTTGATAAGATCAGCTACAGATTCCATGAGCCAGAGCGATTTGATGTTGTAGTATTCCCATACAGATATGCAAGGAAGATGCATTTCGTTAAGAGAATTATTGGTCTTCCAGGTGAGACAGTACAGATAGCGGATGACGGTTCCATATATATTAATGGCGAACTGCTTAAGGAATATTATGGCCGCGAGGTAATCATGGATCCAGGAAGGGCCAGTGAGGTGATAACGCTCTCTGAGGATGAGTACTTCGTACTTGGAGATAACCGTAATAACAGTAAGGACAGCCGATGGGAAGACGTAGGTAATATCAAGCGTGATGAACTTATGGGTAAGGTATGGATCAGAATCTACCCATTTATGGAATTCGGTAAGATTGAATAAGCTGTGAGGGATAAGATGACTAAGGCTGAGGAGAAAGCATTAGAGCGCGCAAGAAAGGCTGAAGAGAAGTTAGCCAGGGAGCGCGAGAGAATAGAGAGCATTAAGGTATATGAGAAGCAGTACGAGGCTTACGGATATGTATGCGGTATTGATGAGGTTGGAAGAGGACCTTTAGCCGGACCGGTTGTAGCCGGAGCTGTAATACTTCCTAAGGACTGCGATATTCTGTATATCAATGATTCCAAGAAGCTTTCTGAGAAAAAGAGAGAAGAACTGTACGATATTATCATGGAGAAGGCTGTGGCAACTGGTATTGGCTATAATTCTCCAGAGAGAATAGATGAGATTAATATATTACAGGCTACCTACGAGGCTATGCGTGAGGCTATTAATAACTTAAGCGTTAAGCCCGATATATTACTTAACGATGCTGTTACTATTCCTCAGGTAGATATTAAGCAGATACCTATAATTAAGGGTGATGCCAAGAGTATATCAATTGGGGCAGCCAGTATCATAGCTAAGGTGACCAGGGATCGATTAATGGTTCAGTATGATGAGGTTTTCCCAGGATATGGATTCGCCTCTAATAAGGGATATGGTTCGGCAGCTCACATTGCAGCTATTAAGGAACTTGGGCCTACACCTATTCACAGACGTTCATTTATTAAAAACTTCTTATAAATATGGCAATTAATTTATTAGGTAATAATCTTAATAATGTACAGACTAATATGCAGAATGCAGGTGCAGCTTCTGCACAGACACAGGCAGCGAGCGGCAGTGCTCTGATGCGTCAGGCTGCGACAGCCATGCTTAATGAGCTTAGGAGCATGATGCCCGGAGATACGCTGTCGGGCCAGTTAGTGAGTAAGGATGGTAATAGCATTCAGTTATTGCTTAATAATAATACTTTGCTTAATACAGCTTTGGACAATGATGTCAATATTGCTATGGGTCAGCAGATATCATTTGAAGTCAGATCCAATCAGAATGGGCAGTTAACGCTTCGCCCAATGTTCACTAATCTGAGCAATTCTTCAACGATTATGAATGCCCTTAATGCGGCTAATATAGGAGCATCAGATGCAACTATTGAGATGGTTGATACTCTGATGCAGAATGGTATGTCCATTGGTAAGGATATGCTTGGCAGTATCAACAGAGAGCTTACAATGTATCCTGATGCGGATGTTAAGGACATTGTGATGCTTCATAAGATGGATATACCTGTTAATTCATCTACTGTTAATCAGATGCATCTGTATAACAATAACAATCAGTGGATGATGGAGAGCGTGGCCGATTCAGCTTCCAATCTTACAGATGTATTAACAGAGTCATTGATAGCCGGTGGGGAGGAAGCAACGAATATACTTAACGGACTGGCAGATGCACTTAAGCCACTTCCAGAGGAAGCTTTGAGCACTGAAGCAGGTGAAAATGTGGTGGAGACTGATACTTCCACAGAAGGTGCAGGCAATGCAGCTTCTACACCGGGCATGCCTGTTAGTGCAGGCAATGAGGCAGGCGCACCGGGCACACCAGTTAGTGATGGCAATGTGGCAGGAGCTCTGGGCACACCAGTTAGTGATGGCAATGTGCCAGTAAATGGTGAAGTCATTAATCAGACGATAAGTAGCAGCGTTAACGAGGCTGTTAATAATGAAAACGCTTCTTTAGTAGCTGATAAGCCTGTGGCTGAAGCAGGTGCAAATGGGGAAACGGTTAATCCGGCCTTAAATGATATTAATAAGTTGAATGTATTCGAAAAGCTTGCATCCATGCCTAAGGAGAATCTGTCTGATCCAGCCATAAAGGAGCAGGTTAAGAATTCTATTCAGGAGC
>JAZLFL010000003.1:0-2561 GCA_045615825.1 Lachnospiraceae bacterium | reverse complement strand
CGGCTCTTGGTTCATAAGTAACTGTCTCTTCAACCATAGCCTTAGCAGCATCATCAAGATCCTTAAATACTCCAAGTGCAATTCCAGTAAGCATCGCAGAACCAACTGTTCCTGCATCGACTGTCTTAAGTGCAACAATAGGAATACCAAGCACATCAGCCTTCATCTGCATCCACACCTTAGATCTTGCACCGCCGCCTGTGGCATGTAGCTTCTTAGGTGCGGCACCCGCCTTAATTACATTTTCGTAGTTAAGATACATCTCGTAGCACACGCCTTCCATACATGCTCTGTATATATCAGCCGGTGTACTTGCAACTGTCATTCCAACAATTGCACCCTTGCTTCCTGTATCCATATATGGAGTAGCTGCTCCCGCAAAATGTGGTAAGACTAGCATTCCAGAAGGTCCGTCAGGATCGTGACCATCTGACTGTCTTCCATCCTCATACTGACGCTCTAAATAAGTGTTAACACTGATTCCTTCCTCAGTTGCAAGCACCTTTTCCTGCTTGGAAATATTATCCGTACACCACTGGATAAGGGCTCCTCCAGTATATGAGAATGCGTAAGTAACATACTTGCCCGGAACCACATAAGGCACTATTACATACTTGCCCGGCATCATCTTATCAACATCTGGCATTGTGTCATAGATTGGAGTCAGGCACTGAACCGTACCCGCGCCATCCACACCGACATCACCTGTGAATGCTCCTGCTCCTACTGCTGCCGCTACCTGATCCTGGCTGATCGCGATAATTCTTGTACCTTTACGCAGGCCCGTCTTCTGCGCGATCTTATCAGTAATCTCACCTGCATCAGTTCCTGTTGGTACAGGACGAGACAATAACGACTTATCGATTCCTGCCATATCAAGAATCTCATCACTCCAGGTAAGGGTATTAATATCGAAAGCCATACTTCTTGTTGCAAGTGAGTAATCGATAACCGCATTGCCTGTGAGTGTGTATACCACAAAGTCCTCCATCTGAAGGATGTGTCTGGTCTGCTCATATACTTCAGGCTTATTCTTCTTAATCCAGAGCATCTTAGGCAGGCCATACATCTCATGCGCTGTGACACCTGTAATCTCAGCGATATGCTTCTCACCAAGCCTGTCAACGAGCCACTTGCATTCCTCAGCTCCTCTTGGATCTGTATAAAGCATGGCTGGTGCCAGAGGATTACCCTCCTCATCAACGCACACAAAGGTCTCACCAAAGCTTGTAACGCCAATACCCGTTATATCAGGGAATTTAGCAGCCATCTCAGAGATAACCGCATACACTCCGTCCAAAAGTGCTGTGGCATCAATCTCATGACCACCAACCCTGCGTTTCACAGGATAATCGTGATACGACTTACCCAGTTCTATTCCTTTTTCATCAAAAACGGTACACTTACATCCTGTTGTACCTATATCAAGTCCTGCTATTTTCATGCATTCCTCCACTTAGTCGATATCAACCCACTCATATCCAAGATATGTTGTGAAAGCCTCCTTGAGAACTTCCTTATAGTGGCCAAGACCAACTGATGTATGATGCTTGAAGCCACCACGTGCAAGCTTAATCATCTTATCCTGCATATCCTTAATCTCGCATACGCCGGCACATCCGAAGAACTCCTCCTCAATTGGATCATCTGTGAACTTAGCCTCGCTTGCATATACGATAATCTTGCCATCCTTAGTCTGGCAGTTGGAAATAGTGATGTCATTAGGGCTGATTCGACCCTCACATGTACCGCAGCCTGAGCCCGGGTCATTCTTATCAAACATCTTATGGCTTGTTACTGTTCCCTTAGTAGTCATAAGTGAATTAGGTACTGGTCCGCAGTGGAATAAGATTACCTTATTCTCGTCATCGCCATAGTTATTATTCCAGTCAAGAACTGTAGTTGGTGCCTCACTTGCAAGAGCCATAGCTCTCATTGTGATTGCTGAACACATATCAATCTCACATGAAGCTGTAATGCCTCTGTCGTTTAACTCTGATAAAAGGACGCATGGACATACTCTTAATATCTCTTCCATCTCATTCCAGCATCTTAATGCGATAGCATCAAGGTGGTATACCTCAATGTACTCATCAATCACTACAGATATCTTAGCAAGTGTAAGCTTCTTCTCTGCAGGAACCTTAGTAAAGTCTGTGTAGCTTTCGAGGGCTGCAACCTTAGCGACAACCTTCTCATTGTCATCAGATAACTTGCCTACCTTGAATACTAATTCAGACAAATCGAAGCTCTCAACATTTATGCCGTACTTCTGCATTGCGATCTCATCGAATCTAACTGTCTTGAATGCTGTAGTTCTGGCACCGATACAACCAATATTGCATCTCTTCATACCATTAACTACTCTACAGATTGCAGCAAAATCGCGAAGATTCTCTGCAAACTTATCTGATAATGGATGAACAACATGAGGCTTAAGCACTGTGAATGGGACCTGATACTGTGTGAAAACATCAGTAACGGAGAACTTACCACAGAATGCATCTCTTCTATGCTTGAAATCCATCTTGCCAATCTCATCAGGATATGCCTGCATAAGG
>JAZLFL010000002.1:0-7006 GCA_045615825.1 Lachnospiraceae bacterium | reverse complement strand
CTGACAGCGTATTAAGCTTCCATGAGGAGGATCCCAAGTATATTGCCAACAATGGAGTTAACAGAGGTATCGCAAGCGAACATTTCGGTATCGGTGGAAGTGACAGAATGGCTGAGATCAGTATGGTAGAGCGTGATATCAGACTGGCACTGGAAACAGGAGCAAAGGTTAACTTCCAGCATATAAGCACGAAGGAAGCAGTGGAGCTTATAAGGCAGGCGAAGAGCAAGGATGCAGGCGATAATATTCACGCAGAAGCCACACCGCATCATATATCCATGACTGAGATGGATGTGATAAAGCATGGAACACTTGCCAAGATGAATCCACCGCTTAGAACAGAGGAAGACAGGCAGGCAATCCTTGGTGGATTGGCAGATGGAACGATAGATATCATTGCAACAGACCATGCTCCGCACGCAGAGGAGGAGAAGGCCAAAGAAATAACAGATGCTCCTAGTGGAATCATAGGTTTGGAGACAGCATTCAGTGTCTGCTATGAATCTTTGGTAAAAACAAATAAGCTGTCAAAAATGCAATTATTCTGCAAGATGAGCACAAATCCGGCCAGATTATACGACATTATGGCAGGGGAACTTGCAATTGACAGAACAGCAGATTTAGTAATTTTCGACGAAAACCGCGTAAAAACGTTTGATTTGCCACTTTCGAAGTCAAAAAACTCGCCATTGCTAGGTTGCAAAATAACGGGCGATATTATAATGACGATATGTAAGGGCAAAATAATACATAATAGTCTGTAAAACCGCGTAAATGCGGGGATTTAATATAGTGTTAAACAAGATTAAACAAATCGATATTTCGAGAAGGAGAGCTATGAAAAAGAAGGTAGCAGGACAGGTGATTAGGAATGAAGAAATAGCACCTGATATCTTTAGCATGTGGATTGAAACTGAGTTAGCAGAGGACGCAAAGCCTGGACAATTTGTCGGAGTATTTCCAAACAGAGAGTCAACTATACTCCCAAGACCAATCAGTATATGCGAGGTGAGTTCGGACAGAACTGCCCTCAGACTGGTATACAGAATAGCAGGAAAAGGAACCTCGGAATTGTCACATATGAAGTCTGGAAGGAGAATATTCTTATTAGGAGTGTTAGGCAATGGATATGATCTGACTAAGGCTGAGGGTAAGAGCGCAATGCTTTTGGCAGGAGGAATTGGAATACCGCCAATACTGCAGTTAGCCAAGGAATTAAGCGGCTTAGACAGTGATTCTTCAGTAAGAATTGCTGATGAAATCAACATTGTTGTAGGCTACAGAGACTGCACTACTTTCCTATTAGAAGAGTTACAGCAGTACGGTAATGTATATGTTGCCAGTGAGGACGGAAGCGTCGGAACAAAGGGCAATATTATGGATGTCATAAATGCTGAAAAGTTAAATGCAGATTTAATATATAGCTGTGGTCCGATGCCAATGTTACGTGCTATTAAGAAGTATGCTGCGGAAAAAGACATTCCGGCATATATATCATTGGAAGAGAGAATGGCCTGTGGTGTAGGTGCATGCCTCGGATGTGTGTGCAAGACAACTAAGGTTGATCATCACAGCCATGTTAATAACGCAAGAATATGCACTGATGGACCAGTATTCGAAGCTAAGGAGGTAGATATCTAATGGCTAAGTTGAATATTAATATTGCTGGAATAGATTTTAAGAATCCTGTTATGACTGCTTCGGGAACCTTTGGTTCGGGAATGGAATATGGAGAGTTTGTTGATCTTAACAGATTGGGGGCAGTAGTGACAAAGGGTGTGGCTAATGTTCCATGGCCAGGTAATCCAACTCCAAGAGTTGCTGAGGTATATGGAGGCATGCTTAATGCCATCGGATTACAGAATCCTGGTGTTGATGTGTTTATGGAGAGAGACATCCCTTTCCTTAAGCAGTATGATACTAAGATTATTGCCAATGTCTGTGGTAAGAGTGTGGAAGATTATATTGATGTTGTTGAGAAGCTTTCTGACACTGATATAGATATGATGGAGATTAATATCTCATGTCCTAATGTTAAGGAGGGCGCAATTGCATTCGGACAGAAGGCTGAATCGGTATATGACATAACACATACCCTTAAGGAGAGAAGTAAGAAGCCTATCATTATGAAGCTTTCTCCTAATGTTACTGATATCACAGAGATGGCCAGAGCAGCTGAGGCAGCCGGTGCGGATGCCATATCATTAATTAATACGCTTACAGGTATGAAGATTGACATAGAAAAGAGAGCATTTGTGCTTGCTAATAAGACTGGTGGAATGTCAGGTCCAGCTATTAAGCCAATCGCTGTAAGGATGGTATATCAGTGTGCTAATGCAGTTAAGATACCTATTATTGGAATGGGTGGTATAGCAACTCCTGAAGATGCTGTAGAGTTCTTAATGGCAGGTGCTACGGCAGTTGCGGCAGGTGCCATGAATTTCGTTAATCCATATTTAACAGAAGAGCTTGTAGATGGAATTGACAGATTCTTAGACAGACATGGAGTCGCAGATGTTAATGAGATTATTGGCTACGTTAAGTAGTAAACTGTAATAAATGTCCTTTTTCTTGCCCAGAGCAGGAATAATTGATATAATGTGCAAAGCGATATTTTATGGAGGTTTAATATAGTGAGTACACGTTGGATAGTTTTTATTATAGTATTTGTAGTTCTGATTGCTATTACAGCTGTTCTTTACTTCCTCGGCAAGAGAGCCGAGAAGAGACAGGCTGAGCAGAAGGAAGCAATGGATGCTGTTAAGCAGACAGTATCAATGCTTATTATCGATAAGAAGAAGATGAGACTTAAGGACTCAGGACTTCCACAGGCCGTTATGGATTCTACACCTAAGGCGCTCAGATGGTCTAAGCTGCCAATTGTTAAGGCTAAGGTTGGTCCTCAGGTTATGACACTTGTATGTGATGCTGCAATCTATGACAGCGTCCCAATCAAGAAGGAAGTTAAGGCTACTGTAAGTGGTATCTATATTACAGGAGTTAAGGGGCTTCATGGTAAGACAGTTGCCGAACCAGTTAAGAAGAGCAAGTTCAAGCAGTTGGTTGAGAAGGCTCAGGAGAAGGCTGGAGCAAAGCCTGTTAAATAAGCAAATTAAAAGCACCTCGCTGAGGTGCTTTTTTTATGCGTGTATTTAGTGAGAAAGCTCTGTAGCTGTGATATTAATATTGCAGTCAGCTAAGAACTCATAATTGACATCCAAAGAGTACTTAACATTAAGGCTTACAGTATCATCTGTTCTGCCGAGCTTAATGCTGTGAGTATCAAGTCCGATTATCAGATTACCAAACGGTGTGGAATAGTTCGTAAGGTTCTTCTGCTTAGTATCGAATAACATTGTGGTATTGATCATTCCTTTTTTGGTGACGCTCATACAGCTGTCGTTGAATTTAATCATATTCTTGTTGACGGCGTCACTGCCTTCAACAGGCTCTTCGTATATGAGATAGTGCATATCTCCGCGCTTGTAATACTGTCCAGGCTGAATCACTTCAAGATTCTCCCCGGCTTCAGTCACATCGAAATGCATTCCCTTAATTGAAATCATTACATCCTTATTCATC
Organism: Lachnospiraceae bacterium; assembly: GCA_045615825.1. GTDB lineage: Bacteria > Bacillota > Clostridia > Lachnospirales > Lachnospiraceae > Colinaster. The sequence goes on along the minus strand of JAZLFL010000002.1, from coordinate 3,424 downwards.
TGGTTAGTTCTTATCCTTTTTTAATAATCGTAAGATGGTAATCTCCTGATTCTTAATATGCACATGCATCGCCTCGGTTGCAAGAGAGGTATCCCTCTTAACAATGGCATCAGTAATCATTCTGTGCTCCTTGATTAAAGTGTTCCAGCCACTGTTATCCTTAATATATTCGACCCTGTAGCGGTACATCTGCTCAGCAAGATTACTGATAATCTGTGACAGACGTGCATTATGGCTGGCCTCCTCGATGATATCATGGAAGGCGACATCGGCATTGGTAATCTTGGCAATATCCTCAGTCTCGACCGCTTTTTCAAAGGCATCACAGGCAATAAGCAGGCGTTCAAGCTCCTCATCTGTGATACGGTCGCAGGCGAGTCTGACGGCAAGCTCCTCTAATGCAAGACGCACCTCGAGTACTTCAGACATACCCTTGCTTGTGATATGTGCCACCTGCGCGCCCCTTCTTGGAACCATTACAACTAATCCCTCGAGCTCAAGCTTACGTATGGCCTCACGTATAGGAGTACGTGATACGCCAAGCTTATCTGCAAGATGTATCTCCATAAGACGCTCGCCCGGCTTGAGTTCGCCTGTTAAGATGGCGCGTCTAAGTGTCTTGAATACGACATCTCTTAGCGGCAGAAGCGCATTGAGATTGTCCATCATGTATTCTTCCATTGAACCCATAGTCTATTCCTCAACAATTACAATACCCTGACGGGCCATTTTAGTTACAAATCCCTGTTTGAAGTCCACCTTCTCGTGGGCGGTCTTTAATGCATTTGCGGCCTTTAACTCATCATCAAATATTCCGAACACTGTAGGACCACTGCCGCTCATAAGTGAGTTGAGAGCCCCCTCTTCAAGCATTATCTGCTTCAGAGTGTTAATTACTGGATAAGCATCCACAGTTACTGTTTCGAGGAGATTAGCCAGTCTGTCTGTAACGGCTGTGAGGTCATTATTATTAATGCCATCAAGCATTCCATCAACATCAGGATGAATGGTATCCTCATTAAGCTTTAAGTTCTCATAAACGAACTTGGTTGATACGCTTATATCAGGCTTGGCGATGACAAGATAACAGTCTGGAGCAGGAGTAAGGGTAGTAAGAATCTCCCCGATTCCCTCCGACAGACAGGTGCCGCCTTCGATACAGAATGGAATGTCCGCACCGAGAGTCACGCCGATTTCCTTAAGGGCCTTATCATCAAGTCCATAGTTCATCAAGCGGTTAATTCCTACTAATGTGGCAGCAGCATCAGTGCTTCCACCTGCCATACCGGCAGCAATTGGAATGTTCTTAGTCAACTTAATTAAGATACCGTCAGTCGCATTCACTTTTTCCATTAAGGCCCTGGCAGCCCTGTAGATTAAGTTGCTCTCGTCACATTCAAGTTCATTATTATCACAATTGATAATAATGCGATTCTCATTATTAGGTACAATCTCAAGCTCGTCGTAGAGGTCTACAGACTGCATAATCATCTTAACGTCATGATAGCCGTTAGGACGTCTGCCCAGTACATCTAAGGCGAGATTAATCTTGGCATTTGCGTGAAGAAGCATAATCCCCTCCGTAATTAATAATCATTTGGTAAATGAATCTTGAATCTTGTATATTGTATTTTGTACATTGTACATTGTATACAATCTGTATTGTAGGTGATTAGACGGTGGAAATCAATACCGATATATGTTAAAATCACAAAGAATGCATTTTAATAAGAAAAAACATTCGTTTACGAGGAGAATATTTATGAAAAAGAGAACTAATGGCGTTGGAGTATTCATGGGCGTTATGGTGGCGTCTGTGCTTTCGATGGGATTGGCACTTGCAGGCTGTGGCGGCGCATCATCTGGTGCTTCGACAGCTACAGGTAGCGGCAGCTTCGACAACAACAGTAAAGATGTTACCAAGATTGATGTAGACAAGTATGTAGGCCAGGTTGGAGATTATTCACATATAACAGTTGAAGTGCCAGCCAAGCAGGAGATTACAGACAGCCTTGTTGATGAGTATATCAATCATACTCTTATGAATTTAATGGCGCCTGAGTATGTTGAGACAGACAGAGAGGTACGTACTTCAGATTCAGTTAATATTAATTTCCAGGGAATTAAGGATGGTGTAGCCTTCGAGGGTGGTACAGCTGATAATTATGATCTTGTTATTGGTTCCAATGCATTTATCCCAGGCTTCGAGTCAGGTCTTATCGGTTATAAGAAGGGTGATGATGTTGAGCTTAATCTTCAGTTCCCAGAGGAGTACAGAAGTGAGGAGCTTGCAGGCCAGGAAGTAATATTCAAGGTGCATATCAATTCAGTTAATGAGCCTGTGGTTCCACCTCTTGCTGATAACAATATTCCTGAGCTTGGAATCAAGGGCGTTAATACAGTTGCTGAGTTCAAGGCTTATGTATTCGATAGTTTGGAGAGAGCTGCGGCAACAACTTATGAGAACACACTTAGAGATGCAGTTCTTAAACAGATCTATGATGCAACTGAGTTCAAGACCGATGATGTGCCTGAGACACTTCTTAACTACTACATTGTGCAGGTAGAAGGTACAGATCAGCTGGCAGCTAACAGATACAGCATTCCTCTTAAGGATTATGTTGAGGGCGCTCTTAATATGACATTCGAGGAGTATGAGGCGCAGTGTAAGGCACAGGCTACTGAGATGGTTAAGGATGCATTACTCTGCGAGAAAATTGCCCGCATTGAGAATATCGTAGTCACTGACGAGGATATCAAGGCCCAGATGGTTATCGATGCTAAGAAGTATGGCTATGATTCAGTTGATGAATTCAAGGCAGCTATGGATGAAGAGGATTATAAGAATTATCTTGTTGAAGTAAGTGTTGTTGATCATATATTAGAGTCAGCAACAGTTAATGTGACTAAGTAATTCATAAGATAGAGAAGAGGTAAAAGAAATGGACATGACAAACATTAGAGACTTATACAGAGAGAAAGAGAAGTTCTTAGACAAGGAAGTTACTATTGGTGGATGGATCAGACTTAATCGTGATTCCAAGACATTTGGTTTCTTAGTAATTAACGATGGTACATTCTTCGAGGCACTCCAGGTTGTATATTCTGATACACTTGCTAATTTCCAGAATATTGCCAAGCTTAACATCGGTGCAGCAGTTATCTGTAAGGGTACAATCGTTGCAACACCTAATGCCAAGCAGCCATTCGAGATGCAGGCAACAGAGATTGAGATTGAAGGTGAGTCCACACCAGATTATCCAATCCAGCCTAAGAGACATTCTTTCGAATATCTTCGTACAATTCCACATCTTCGTGCAAGAACTAATACATTCGAGGCAGTATTCCGTGTACGTTCAGTAGCAGCATATGCCATCCATAAGTTCTTCCAGGAGAGAGATTTCGTGTATGTTCATACACCAAT
>JAZLFL010000001.1:0-6738 GCA_045615825.1 Lachnospiraceae bacterium | reverse complement strand
GCAGTCCATACATAAGACCTGGTGGATATGAACCAAAATCAGCTTCCCTGTATCTGAACTCAAGGCCATTAAGACCTGCAAGCAGCGTATTACGGTCGAAGCCATTAGTAACCACATCATTCAATATCTTATTTACAAGTGTTAAGAACTCTTCCTTACGCTCCTCATCAGTGAACTTGGACACAATTGAGAAATAAGGCTGCTTAACGCCATTATCATACTGGCTATATATATCCTTACCAATACCAGCCTTAAGCAATGCATCCTTCAGCACTGCTCCCTGCGATGAACACAGCGCATAGTCTATAACCTGCCAAGCAATATACTCCTCCCTGTCGAGGTTGGTCTTCATTGCATAATTAACACTAAGGTATGAATTCTCCTTAAGTGGTTCAGACTCAGTGATTGAATATTCCTTCTTAACTAATACCGGCTCATCAAATGCCTTCTGTTCAGGAAGTGAGGAATCAATATCAATCTGATCAAATTTGCTTAAATATTCACGGTCAATAAAGTTAAGCTTCTCCTCCATATCCATATCTCCGTAGAGATAAATATACGAATTTGAAGGATGATAATACTTCTTATATATCTCAATATAGTGATCATATGTAAGTTCAGGAATAACCTTAGGATCTCCGCCCGACTCCTCACTATATGGTGTATCTGGAAAAAGTGAATTAAATACTGTTCTCTCAAATACATCATCAGGACTTGAGAATGCACCCTTCATCTCACTATATACAACACCATTGATCTTAAGCTCGCTGTCTGCTGACTCAAGCTCATAATGCCAGCCTTCCTGTCTGAAAGTCTTATCCGACTTAAGAATATTAGGGAAGAATACTGCATCAAGGTATATATGCATCAGATTCTGGAAATCCTTATCATTACAGCTTGCGACCGGATATACAGTCTTATCCGGATATGTCATCGCATTAAGGAATGTATTAAGACTTCCCTTGGCAAGTTCGATAAAAGGATCCTTAACTGGGAAATTATCAGAGCCACAGAGTACAGAATGCTCTAAAATGTGCATTACACCTGTGCTCTCCTTAGGTGGCGTTCTGAATCCAATATAGAACACCTTATTATCGTCATTGTTCTCCATCAGAACAACTCTTGCACCAGTTTTAATATGCTTAAATATATATCCGTCTGTCTCAAGCTCCGCTATTCTCTGTTTTTTAACCAGTTCATATGCTGGTATATTAGCTATATTCATATGCTCCCTCATCGTTTGTATTAAACTGTAATACTCATCATTCTAAGCTTTGATATTCTGACCTCTGTTAGGAAAATTGTATCCTTGGCAGCCATTATCTCCGGATTATCAAGGATATCATCTATCTCATATTCTCCTATGCGGTATCCCGGCTTGCCCTTTCCATGGCCATCCTCCGAAAAGACATTAAGCATGAACTTAGTCTTCATCTTCTTATAGACCATATATGCCATACTCTTCTTGTTGATAAAGAAGATATGATTCTCTATTGTAGTGTCAGGGTCCATCCCAGTAATCATATAGTGCATACAGATAGTACGAAGCTTAAATGGTACCTCTTCATTATCTATGATCTCACTATATGTAAGTCTTCCACCAAGATAGACATTGGTCATATCCTGTATTACATGTTTGTAGTCCAAATTATCCATTGTATTCAATATCCTCAATCTTAGATCCGCTATATCTGATTGCATCCTCTATTGTCTTACGGGAGAATCCAGTCTCATCCTTAAGTTCATCTATTGTGACCTTACGTCCTAAGCTCTCTGCAAGCTCTGCAGCCGCATCTGCAACCTTATTAACTTTACTCACTATCTTGTTATCACGGGCTCTTGCATCCGTCTCCTCATTAATGAACTCCTCCATGGCATTCATAATAATCTGAGAAAGAGCTCCTGGAACTTCCTTACCTGATTCAAGGGCACCAAGCATAGTAACTCCCATAGTAAGTGCAACATTACCTTCACCAATAAGATCCTCTATTGTCACTCCCTGATCTGTATATAACTTGGCAATATCCACTACAGCAGGAAGCATAATCTCTATAACTCTCTTCTGGCTTTCAGCATGTCCAGCCATCGCAGAGATATAATAAGCTTCCTTCTCACCATCTGTATACTCATTAAGGTCATTAAGCTCTTCTATATACATCTGAAGATAATTCTTATCATCTTCAGATAATGTCTCATCTATATCGATAGCTTCACCAATACCAATTTTCTTAGCCTGAAGATATTCATAGACAGGTCCAAGTGTTGATGGCTCCATTCCAATTGAAGCAAACATCTCTTCAACCTGTTCCTTGCTTACTACATTCCCCTGACTTTTTGCAATGGAACGAAGCTCTTCTATTTTCTTGGCAAATTCTAATTCCTGATTCATAATCCCACTCTCTTATTGTACATGTTCATGTGTAAACAGATGATCTGAACAATATTCATAATTACCGTTACATTTACTACAGAATCTAAATTCAAGTTCAGGATGATCATCCCCTGTACGTCCACATACCGCACACTTATGCTTGGCTACCTTCTGGGCAGTAGCCTGCCGTACCTGTCTTGTGTATTCCATCTTCTGTTTCATCTGCTTAGGAGTGCGGTGCATTTTATTCCTGCTTGTTAAGAAGAATACAAGGAAATTAAGAAGTGATGAACCAACAACTACCCATTTGATTAACCCGCCCTGGAGACACTCGAGTATTAGCAGTACTCCATACACAATACCAAGTGCCTTCACTTTTATCGGAATAATGAAGAACAAAAGCACCTGCATATCCGGAAGTGTTGCCGCATATGCCAGAAAAAGTGACATATTGATGTAATAGGTGCTGAATATCATTCCAAAGCCTGTTGGATTGGACATACCCATCATCGTTAGAATTCCATACAGAATAAAGCTTCCAATTATAGTAAATATAAGTCCCTGGAAAAGATAAGCATTAAGTCTGTAGGTTCCCCAGATTCTCTCTAAGATATTACCAATGCTGTAATAGAAATACAGCATAATCAGAACAAAGAATATATTCGAGGTTGCAGGTGGAATAACCACCCATGTAAACAGTCTCCATATCTGGCCATGCAGAATCTTACCCGGTTCCAATGACATATACTGAATAAAGTCACTATTAACAAACTCTATAAGATAACCAAATGCATAGCAAATAATCAAATATAACGTAATATTAGGAATCGCGTACTTTGATAATATGCGTTCTAATCTATTTGACAAACTATTCTTCATATATAAATCCTTCCCAAATCATACTGCTAATATTCTACCACATATTGTCCGCCATCCCTAATAAAAAAAGCATAAAGACCACTAAATATAGATAAAAAAATGCCAGGCTCATCACCTGGCATAAAGTAGACTCTGCAATTACTTATTAAGCATTGGAATAGCAACCTTTCGATTGAAGAAATCAATAAGTGGTCCCATGAAAAATGCAGTAATAATCGTTCCTATTCCTGCAATTGTAGGAACTAACGAAAAGCTGTTGCCTCCAATCAGGAAAAGTACCACTCCAACCACGACGCATACAATATCTGTCGTAATGCGGACATATTTGAACTGCCATACCTTCCATGTTCCTGAAATAATAAGCGCAACTGCATCATAGGTAGATACGCCAAGGTCAGCAGTGAAATAAATAGCCACTGCAAGACACATAATAACTATACCAATAATCAGGCATACGGCTCTTCCAACAATTCCAAGCTCCGGAAATATGTGGAGCATAACCCTGTGCGAATAGTCAGCAATATAACCTGTCAAAAACAGATTAACAAATGTGCCAAGGCCTATGAAATGTCTGTCAAATATAAGCGAAAACATTAACAAAACTATGTTTGTAATAACATATAATGTACCAAAGTTAATTGGGATGACACTGTCAAGACCAGCCATAAATGTCTGGAATGGATCGACGCCGTAGGCAGCTCTTTTAAATAATCCAACACTCAAGGAACAGATAACAACTCCAAGAACACACATCATTACTCTTCTTCCAAATTTTGGAATACTGTTTATTTTTTCGATAACAAAATTACTCATAGATATCCCCTTTTATATCCCCTGGATTTTTACACCAAGGGTTAGAATATCACATCTTTTTCTACTTTTCATCAAATCTACGAAATTTTCCTAAATTATTTTCTAAATTATTTATTAAATCTCCTATTCTGCGTATAAGATAACTTGATTTTTAATATGTAGAGATTTAGAATATGTAAAGTTGGATTTTGGTTTGAAATTCATTTTTTGTAGTTTTTAATTGGAGGAGATATGTCTCGATATACTTTAGGAATTGATATCGGATCTACAACTGTTAAGATCGCTATATTAGATGAGACTAACACTCTGCTCTTTTCAGATTATCAGCGTCATTTTGCAGATATTCAGGGCACTTTGACTAATCTGCTTAAAAAAGCGCATTCTTTGCTCGGTAATATTTCCGTGCACCCAATGATCACTGGTTCGGGTGGTCTTACTCTCGCCAACCATTTAAAAGTACCTTTCACTCAGGAAGTAATAGCAGTTGCTACTTCTTTAGAGACTTTTGCGCCTAAGACCGATGTTGCCATTGAGCTTGGTGGAGAGGATGCTAAGATTATCTACTTCGAGAATGGAAGCGTTGAACAGCGTATGAATGGTATCTGTGCCGGTGGTACTGGTTCATTTATTGACCAGATGGCAACTTTACTTCAGACAGATGCCATGGGACTTAATGAATATTCCAAGAATTACAATTCTTTGTATACTATCGCAGCCAGATGTGGTGTATTTGCCAAGACGGATATACAGCCTTTAATCAATGATGGTGCTACCAAGGAAGACTTATCAGCTTCTATCTTCCAGGCTGTTGTTAATCAGACAATTTCCGGTCTTGCATGTGGTAAGCCAATCAGAGGACATGTAGCCTTCTTAGGTGGTCCACTTCACTTCTTATCAGAGCTTAAGGCTGCCTTTATAAGAACCTTAAAGCTTGATGAGGAACATACTATTGAACTGGATAACTCGCATCTCTTCGCTGCTATGGGCTCAGCCCTTAATGCCAAGGATGATACATCAATCTATATCGATGATATGATTGCCAGACTCTCTAACGGAATCAAGATGGAGTTCGAAGTAGAGAGAATGGAACCACTTTTTAATAACGAAGAGGAATATAAGGCATTCTCTGACAGACATGCATCCGCTCATGTTAAGACCGCTGACCTGGCTACATACTCAGGTAACTGCTACTTAGGAATCGATGCAGGTTCTACAACTACCAAGATAGCTCTTATCTCGGAGGATGGAAGCCTCTTACATTCATTCTATAGCAATAATAACGGTAGTCCGTTACAGACAGCGATTGATGCAATTAAGGATATCTATGCTCTGCTTCCTGCGGATGCACATATCGTAAGATCATGCTCAACAGGTTATGGCGAGGCACTTATGAAAGCTGCATTCTTACTTGATGATGGTGAAGTAGAGACAGTTGCTCACTACTATGCAGCTGCATTCTTCAATCCTGAGGTTGACTGCATCCTTGATATCGGTGGTCAGGATATGAAGTGCATCAAGATCAAGAAAAAATGTGTAGACTCAGTACAGTTAAACGAGGCATGTTCATCAGGATGTGGTTCGTTCATTGAGACGTTCGCAACAAGCTTAAATCTCTCAGTTCAGGAGTTTGCTAGAGAAGCACTCTTCGCTCCTAATCCAATTGACCTTGGTACACGCTGTACTGTATTCATGAACAGTAAGGTTAAGCAGGCCCAGAAGGAAGGCGCAACAGTTGCCGATATCTCTGCAGGTCTTGCTTATTCAGTTATAAAAAATGCATTATTTAAGGTTATAAAGGTATCCGATGCTTCAGAGCTTGGTGCCAATATCGTTGTACAGGGTGGAACCTTCTATAATGATGCAGTTCTCCGTTCCTTCGAGAAAATTGCTAACTGCAATGCTATCAGACCTGATATTGCAGGTATTATGGGTGCCTTCGGTGCTGCATTAATTGCAAGGGAGAATTACAGCAATAACTTCAAGACAACAATGCTCACACTCTCTCAGATTAATGACCTTAAGTTCGAGACAAGCATGGCTAAGTGTCGTGGCTGTACAAACAATTGCCGACTTACAATCAACAGATTCACTGGTGGCAGACAGTATATATCAGGTAACAGATGTGAAAGAGGTCTTGGCAAGGCTAAAACAGATAATGATGTTCCTAATCTCTTCGCATATAAGCTTGACAGATTATTTAACTATGAACCATTAAGCGGTAATGAGGTTAAGCGTGGACGAGTTGGTATTCCAAGAGTCCTTAATATGTATGAGAATTATCCATTCTGGTATACCTTCTTCACGAACTTAGGCTTCCAGGTTGTATTATCTCCTGCATCAACACATAAATTATACGAATTAGGTATTGAATCAATCCCTAGTGAGTCTGAATGTTATCCAGCCAAGCTTGCACACGGTCATGTAACCTGGCTTATTAATCAGGATGTTGATTTCATCTTCTATCCTGCACTTTTCTATGAGAGAAATGAGTTCGAAGAGGCTGGCAACCACTACAACTGCCCTATTGTTACTTCTTACTCTGAAAATATTAAGAATAATGTCGAGGAAATCAGTCGAGGTCAGATGCGACTTCGCAATCCATTCATGGCCTTTACCTCTGAGGATACAGTAAGAGAAGCCTTACTCAAGGAATTTAACGATATTCCTGCTGCAGA